>JANONE010000201.1:0-3857 GCA_031420675.1 Ilumatobacteraceae bacterium
GGTTTCGTTGCCCTTGCGTTTCGCCGATCGCGACCTCACCGTTGCCTCGTCGAGCATCCCCGCCCGCTCCGCGCGGGTGGGTGAACGCCCGTGCACGGTCACCCACTCGACCAGCAGCCGTTCGAAGTGCGATAGCACCTGTTCGCGGCGCGACGAGAAGCGGGCGATCACCTCGCTCGGCACCGAGGCAATCTCTCGCATCGGCACCCGCCCATCAGGGGCAGCCCACGACACCGCCAACCGTTGCGACAATTCGCGTTCCAACACCGCCGCGTACAGGGCGCCGGCGGCGTGAGCGTGGCGGTAGATGGCCTCACCATCGAGTGTGCGCCACCGGCCATCAACACCGCGAACCCTGTTCAGGATCGCGCAGTGCGAGTGCAACTGCGGATCACCAACCCGTTCACCGGGCCGTGTCGATCGAGCCGAACGGTGACGGAACTGGGCGATCACAAACCCCGACGTCCCCATCCGCCGAACACCGTTGCGACCCACACGGGTATGCCCCGCGTTCGCTTCCAGGTACGACAACCCTGCCGTCACCGCAGCCTCGTGCGCCGCCACAACCGTCGCACGCACCCGACGGTCGGTGGCCGTGGCCCACACCACCGACACCGACTTCGACGGCGAGAACGTCACATCAAACGCGGCAACCTGCTCCAACACCCGCTCGTTCGCGGTCCCGCGATTGATCACCTTGGCGTCTGCACGCAAACCCTCCCCAACCAGCGTCGGCGCTACCGTCACGCCATCGGGCAGTTGCCCACTGGGCGAGGTTCGCGGGTCGATGAAGCTGCCATACAACGCAGCCATGTCATCCGCATCAACAACGCCATCGAGCCCCAGCTCGACACGTCCGCTGCCCGCCCACACGCCCGGCGCCTCACCGCCGCCCGTGTAGTAATCGTGTCGCGAAGTCGCCACCTCACGCGTCAGATAGTCATACCCGCGACCTGCAGTGATTCGACCCACACTGGCAACCATCCGCCAATTGAGGCCATAACCCGGCCACCGGATCTACGGGTTAACGCACTCGCGCATCGACGATGCAAGGGTGTGACCCAAGATTCAACGACCGATTGCAGGAACTCGCCATGCATCACCTTCCGTCGGGTCGTGTCGCCAATGCGTAGCGGCGACGGGGGTCGTTGGGGCCTTCGCCGAGTTCCACGACGAGTCCGGTGTCGACGAGAGCGTTCAGTCGTTGACGGGTCCACCGTATGGATTTTCCAAGTGCGGCGGCGACCTCGCTGGTGCGAGCGGCACCGCGGGCAAGAATGTTTATGACTTCCTCGTCGGCGGCACTGGTCGTTGGGAGGGCGGTGACGCCCGAGCGGATCACGACACGTAGGCGTCCGCCGGCTTCGACAAACTCGGGTTCGGCGAGCCCGGCCTCGCGGCATGCTCTGGCCATCCGTGGGATCCCGCTGCCCCACTGTTCGACGAGTTCGAGTTCGTTCATCACGCGAGCGATGGCATGGTTACGTAATCGGGAGAGGCCCATTCGGACATCATCGATCGTCAGCCCATACGGCATGACTCCCGGGCTTTCGATTTCGAGACGGTCCGCGAAGATCGAGACCCGTACCGGTGCGCCGAGCTGCGAGTAGTCGGCGTGCACGACGGCGTTGACGAGCGCCTCGCGAACTGCCTGCAGCGGGTACTCGGGACGTTCGGTCCGCGTCAACCCCTCGATCATGAGGGCGTTGCCTGTGTGCCGCCGGATGAAGTGCATCACGTTGTCGAGTTCGGCCAGCGGAGGGCCATCAAACCTCGCCGTGTCGATGATGTCCGTCCGCTCGACGCCCGCGAACCGCCCCGCTTGGATCCACGCGTCAGGAAACGTCCGATTGCGTTCCCGACCGAACAGAACGATCCCGGCAACGGTCGGTACGTCGCGGCCCTGGTACCGCGTCACGAGTCGAAGCGTCCTCAGGTCCTTGGCGGTGATCGTGCGGCGGCCGGCGAACGCCCGCCGCACGGCGGCGAGATCCACCTCGCTGGCGGAGAGATGGCCAAGTGGCGACTCATCAAAGCTCACGCCTTCCGCTTCGCGTTGCAACTGTCCGATGAGCTGCGTGTCGGCCTCACGGTTCGTCGACCCAAGACGCACAAACACGGTCGGCGCTCGATTTCCCAATCGAACCCGATGCGGTCGGAGTGGGCTGAGGTGCACGTTGACCACCAGTAGCTGAGTGCGGCGCCACGGCACGATCGCGAGGTCCGGCACGAGTCGCGGTTCAATGCGGTCGGCGATCAGGCTCGCGAGTTTCTCCTCATCCGCGAGGGGAGATGGCGAACCCACGACGCGCCTTGTCCCGTCCTCAACCCCGACAACGAGCACCCCACCGGCGGAGTTCGCGAACGCCACGATCGAGCGAAGCACCCCGTCGGGCGACGTCAGATCTCTCTTGAACTCCACCGTCTTGCTCTCCGGCGACCGCAGGATCAGCTCAATGTCCATGACTCGGCAGTCTACTCGGCAGAGATCGGGGCGCTGAACGTGCCGAGTTCTCAATACGGCATCCGAGTTCTCAATACGGCATCCGAGTACTCGAGCAATCTCCGTTACTCGGCACGAGAACCGTGCCGAGTACTGCCGAGTAAGTGGGTCTGGCCATGCCAGACACACGCCGAGTCGTTGACCAGACCAGTTTCCAATCTGTGTCGGTCGGGCGCATGAGGTGATCCTTCGGTTGCAGCCCCACGGAGACCCCTGCTGGCCCCAGCTACGCGGAGGACTCGTGAGTCAGTTCACGGCAGGCGCTGTTTCGCTTCTGAATGAACAGCAAGTCGGCGGGTCCTGGCGCGGGCAGATACTCCCGCACGGAACCCGGCGACGACACGACCGGCCGCAAGGTCGTCCTCGGCGTCGCGTTCGCAGCCAGGCCGCGACGCACACACGTACTCGCAGACCCACCTCATCCGATCGATGTCACGTTTGGAGGCGTCGTCGCTCCACGGCAACGACGACCACTCCGTTCGAGCGCATGCAGCGAAGTCCCTCCACATGCTTCATCGGTGGTCAGCGCGACCGTCCGGCGCGCGCCACACGAAAACCGCACTGCGTCTACGTGCCTTGTCGTTGACCACCTACCAGTGTGATGACCTCGCACCCGCACACACAGTCCTCGTCCGCCTGCCGGCACGGTCACCTCCACTGCGCGACGGCGAGCACCTCGTGAGCTCGACGACTCACAGCGAACCAACTGCGGCTCGGCGCACGTACAGCGTCGACGAGGCTGCCGCGATTCTTGGGATCTCGCGGACCACCGCCTACGAGTGCGTGAAGACGAAGGAACTTCCTGCGCTGCGCTTTCGTGGTCGCATCGTCATTTCGGCTGCCGTGATCGATGCGCTCCTCGCCGACCACGCGACGCACTGACCGCCCCACACCCAACACGGCGCCTCAAGCCCACGCTCAGCGATGCCCGCGGCACGACGCATTTCGTCGGCAGATGACGTGAATCGCACCGACCAATCGGCGTTGGCCAGACCCCGGCTGCAAAGCGTGCCCGGTGACGACGTTCACGGGGTGATCCCAACGCGGGTTGGTGTCAGGTTGTGGAGGGCGGTGGTGTGGCGAGCAGGTCGGCGATGACGTCGGCTGCTTGGCGGTCGCTGGCTTGGAGGAAATGGGCGTAGACGTTGAGGGTGGTGGCGGCGTTGGCGTGGCCGAGGCGGCCGCTGACGGTGCGCACCGGTACCCCTGCTGCAAGCAGCTGAGTTGCGTGGAGGTGGCGCAGGTCGTGGAGACGTACGCCCTTCAGGCCGGCTCTGTCGCAGAGCCGTCGGAAGCCGGTGGTGATCGAGTCGGGATGCAGCGGCTGGGCACCATCGGGTGCTGAGGAGAACAC
>JANONE010000202.1:0-4179 GCA_031420675.1 Ilumatobacteraceae bacterium
GTGGAGCCCCACCACGCCCGCGCGATCTGGGGCGACCCGGGCAACTTCACCGGCGGCGTGTTCGCGCGCAATGCGACAGCCGTGAAGGTCGCTGGCGGCTATCGCGTCAGCGGGCGTTGGATGTGGGGCAGCGGCACGCAGCACTGCCAATGGATCACCGGCGGGGCCAACGGCGACGGGTTCAGCGGGTCGATGTGGTTCACGCCGGAGCAGGTCGTGTTCGACGACACCTGGCACACCTCAGGGCTCCGCGGTACCGGCTCCACCGAATACCACGTCGACGACGTGTTCGTGCCCGACGGGCTTGCCGTGCAGCCGCAGATCACCGGGCCGCAGGTCGATTCACCGCTGGGCGCCTTCCCCGACATGACACTGCTGGCGGTTGGCGTGGCGGCCGCCGGCCTCGGCATCGGCCGACACGCGCTGGACGCGATCGTGGAGTTGGGCACCGAGAAGCGGCCGCAGTTCAGTAGCCGCACCATCAGCCAGTCGGGCGTCGCCCAGGCCGAGTTGGCCAAGGCCGAAGCAACGTTGCGCAGCGCCCGCGCGTTCCTGCTCGACGAGGTCTCGCAGGCGTGGGCGACAGCCGTTGCCGGGGGCAAGGTGGATGTCGCTGCTCGCGGCCGAATGCGCCTGGCGGGAGCGAACGCTGCGCAGGCCGCTGTAAAGGCGGCCGACACCGCCTACACCCTGGGCGGCGGCACCTCCATCTTCGAGCACAGTCCGCTGCAACGCTGCCTGCGCGACGCGCACGTCGTGACACAGCACATCATGGTCGCGCCCCGCCTGTACGAGACGCTCGGCAAGCTGCACTTCGGCATCGACATCGATGCCGCGATGATCTGATTGGGATGATTCACATGGACGGCCCGATGAAAGCCTTCACGTTCACCCGCACCGGCCATGTGCTGGAGGTCGTGCTGCACCATCCGACGTCGCCGGTGAACGCGGTGGACGCGCTGCTGCATCACGAGTTCGGCGAACTGTTCCGCACCTTGAAGCGCGAGCGCGAGGCGCGGGCCATCGTGCTGACCGGCGAGGGCAGGGCCTTCAGTGCCGGCGGTGACTTCGGTTGGTTCCCTGCCTTGCGCGATACCGCCGCGCTCGATGAGTTGCGCCGCGACGCGAAGCAGATGATCTGGGACCTGCTCGACGTCGAGTTGCCGATCGTGTGCGGGCTCAACGGTTCGGCAGCCGGGCTCGGCGCGTCCATCGCCTTGCTCTGCGACCTGATCGTGATGAGCGAGCGGGCGGTGATCATCGACCCGCACGTCAATGTCGGCCTCGTTGCCGGCGACGGCGGTGCAGCGGTGTGGCCGCTGCTCCTGGGCCCTTTGGCCGCGAAGCGACACCTGTTGCTGGGCGAACCGCTGACCGCGGTGGAGGCGCTGCGCCTCGGTGTCGCGAGTGAGGTGTGTGCGCCCGCAGCCGTGCGCGAACGGTCACTGGCGTGGGCAGAGCGCATCGCCGCCCAACCACCGCTCGCCGTCAAAGGCACCAAGCAGGCGGTGAACGCGCAGCTCAAGCAGGCCCTGCTGACGAGTTTCGACCTGTCGGCGGCCCTGGAGATTCCGTGCTTCCTCTCGCATGACCACAAGGAAGCGATCGACGCGCTGCAAGAGAAGCGCGCGCCGACCTACGAGGGGAGATAGCTGCCATGCACGACAACGTCGCGATCGAGACGATCATGACCACCCGCGCGATGCGTCGCTTCAGCGAGCGGCCGGTTGCCGACGCCGACATCGAAACCTGCCTGAAGGCCGCCCAGCAGGGCCCCAGCGGTGGGAACGTGCAGCCACAGCAGTATGTGGTGATCACGGAACCAGCAGTGCTGGCACAGGTTGGTGCGCTGTATCAGCGGGCCTACCACCGCTATGAGCAGTCGCTGCCCGAACCCACTGCCTTCCCCGATGAAGTACAAGCGGCGGCGTGGCGGCGCACTCGCGACGCCAGCCGCCACCTTGCCGATCATCTCGGTGAGGTACCCGTGCTGGTGCTGTTCCTACAGACGATCATTCCGTGGGGTTCGACCGACGGGGAAGGGCCGATGGACATCGGCCGTCTCGACGCCAGCGTCTATCCGGCCGTGCAGAACTTCTGCATCGCGGCTCGATCGCTGGGCCTCGGGACGGCGCTCACCACCGTCGTCCGCATCCATTCCGCAGAGGTGCTGCAGCTGTTGGGCGTGCCCAGCCGCGACGACGGCAGCCCGCGCTTCGAGATCGCCGCATTGCTACCCGTGGGGTACCCGCTCGGTAAGTTCGGTGTGGCCCCGCGCAAGCCGG
Organism: Ilumatobacteraceae bacterium; assembly: GCA_031420675.1. GTDB lineage: Bacteria > Actinomycetota > Acidimicrobiia > Acidimicrobiales > Ilumatobacteraceae > UBA668. Next base: position 2,286 of record JANONE010000202.1, read on the forward strand.
CGGCAGCCGTGACCCACTGGAACCGTTGGGGTGACAAGCGCCGCTGACCGGTGCATTCTGCGTCCGCCGAATGTCATCCGGCGTACTACTCTGCGCCGTCCTGGGGAACATCAATTCCGTTTCGGACATCATTCGCGTGCACGGTGTGGAGCGTTCGGAACGTACCGCTCTGGTGCAGGGTGATCGGCGTGTCACCTGGGCCGACCTGTATCGCCGCTCGCGGCAGATGGCCAACCTGCTGGCTGCCCACGGCGTAGGTCCGCAGGACCATGTCGCGTTCCTCGACAAGAACGGCGTCGAGCACTTCGAGGTGTTCTACGGCGCTGCGCTGTTGAACGCAATCTGCGTGGACATCAGCTGGCGGCTGGCCGCATCCGAGGTTGAGTACATCGTCAATGACGCGCAGTCGAAGGTGCTCGTAGTGGGCAAGGAGTTCGTGCCCATCCTCGACGCGATTGCCGCCAATCTCACCTCCGTCACCAAGATCCTCGTCATCGGCGGTGCCACGACCTCGGCTGAAAGCACGTACGCCGACTACGAGGCCGAGGTGTCGGCACAACCCGACAACGACCCGGAAATCACCAGCACGGTCGACGACGTTGCGTTCCAGCTGTACTCCAGCGGCACGACCGGTCGGCCGAAGGGCGTGATGCTCACCAACGCGAACTTCTTCGGCCTGCTGCCACTGGCGAAGGAGATCTGGGAGCTCACGCCGGAGTCGGCGAACCTGGTGGCACTGCCGCTGTTTCACATCGGCGGTGGCGGCTGGGCGGTGGCCGGCCAGTACGAGGGCGCGACCAGCATCATCCTGCGCGAGCTCGACCCCGCCGCGTTGATCCGGCTGATCGGCGAGGAACGCATCACTCACGGCTTCGTCGTGCCCGCAGTGCTGCAGTTCGTGCTGATGGTGCCCGGCGCCGACGAGGCCGACTACTCCAGCCTGGAGGTGTTGGTCTACGGCGCGTCGCCGATCAGCGAGGACGTGCTGGCGCGCAGCGTGAAGGTCTTCGGCTGCAAGTTCTGGCAGGCGTACGGCCTCACCGAGACCACGGGCGCGGTGGTCAACCTTCCACCCCACGACCATGACCCGGAGGGCCCGAACCGCCATCGCCTGCGGAGCTGCGGCCTGCCCGGTCCCGGCGTGGAGTTGCGCATCATCGACCCCGACAGCACCGATGGCGAGCCTCGCGACTGCGACACGGGAGAGGTGGGCGAGATCTGGATCCGCTCGGCGCAGGTGATGAAGGGCTACTGGAACATGCCGGAGGAGACAGACAAGGCGATCACCCACGATGGCTGGTTCAAGAGTGGCGACATCGGCTACCTCGACGCCGACGGCTACCTGTACATCCATGACCGCCTGAAGGACATGATTGTGTCCGGCGGCGAGAACGTGTATCCAGCCGAGGTGGAGAACGTCTTGATGTCGCACCCGGCGATTGCCGACGTCGCAGTGATCGGTGTGCCGCACGAACGATGGGGCGAGACCGCGAAGGCCGTGGTGGTGCTCAAGCCAGGTGTGAAGGCGAGCGAGCAGGAGATCATCGAGTTCGCCCGCGAACGCCTCGCCCGTTTCAAGTGCCCCACCAGCGTCGATTGGGTGGAGGCGCTGCCGCGCAATCCCAGCGGCAAGATCCTGAAGAAAGATCTGCGCGCCCCCTACTGGGAAGGTCGAAGCCGCAACGTAAATTAGCACGTCTTGGCGCTCTCTGCTACCTCTGACCAGGGAAGACACGTCGTTGGCGAGATGAGTCGAAGTGTCTGCCAGTGACCGCCATCGTCCGTCAACGACCGCCAGTGACCGACGAAAAGTGCCAACGGAGTGCCAACGAGAGTTCGGGCGCGTCGTTATGGGGCCTGCACGGGCGGAACGACGTGATTGCAATTCGGCCCT
>JANONE010000203.1:0-2304 GCA_031420675.1 Ilumatobacteraceae bacterium
GTGCTTGCCGGCGGTTGTTCCGGATGTGCCCTGCGCGAGGGTGAGATTGGAGGCTTCCAGCACGACGTCGACGTCCAGCGGCGTGTCGCTCTGGTTCTGCACCACCACCGGCAGCTGGAAGCTGTCGCCGAAGTTTGCGAAGCGCGGTGCCGATGGCCGCACCGCCAGCGGCAGGCGCGCCGTGATGTTGCTCTCGGCGCTGCCGAAACGATCGGCTCCGCTGACGGCGACCACCATCACGCGGTAGCGAGTGAGGTTGTCGGGCAACGTCACCTCGATGCTCGCCGAACCGCTCGCATCAGTGGTGACCGACGGCTGGAAGAGCGCCAGCGCATCGAAGTTGGAGCGCACGTCCACCGAGTCGGCCGGCGCAGTGCTGTATGCGTCCTTGGAGCTTTGACCCTGGGTACTGAGCCTGGACCCATCGCCCGGCGCGGTGGTCTCCGGCGCGGCGTCACCGGCCGCAGCGGTATCGGCGGTGGTGGTGCCGCTACCGCCCGCGACCGTCGCCGGGTCGAGGAGGCGGATCTGCTGGCGGCCGTACACCGCACTGAGCCAGCCGTAGCTTGGCGCGTAGAACACGCTCATCGGGTCGGCGAGGGTGTAGCCCGACAGGGCCAGCACCGCTTCGTCGACGACCACGACCGCGAACTCGGCACCCTTCACCGGCTGCCCTGTCGCATCCTTCACCGCCACGTCGACGGTGGTGGATTCTCCGGGTGCCAGTTCGGTGGCGCGCGGCGTCGCCGTCACGTCGAGCGTGCGCGACGCGGGCGGCACCGACAGCGTCATGGTGCCCACCGCGTACGCGGGTCGCGGCGGCGCGTCGGCAACGGGCGTGCCATCGTCGTTCGTGCGGTCGGTCGCGCCGACGACCTCCAGGCTCAGCGACAACTGCGGCACATCCGCCTCGGTGATCGCAAGCTGCACCACCGCGCTGCCGTTCGCCACTTGGAAGCGCACTGTGTCGCGGATGCCGTTACGGCTGATCGTCAGCAGGCCTTCGCCGATCGCGAACGGCGCCTGCACCAACAGTTCGGCGCTTTCGCCCGGCGCGTAGTCGGCCTTGTCGGGCACGACCGTCAGTGTCTGCTGGTCGACGCCACGGGTGGGCTGGCTGGCGGCGCCACTGACCCATGCAGTCAGCTCGGTGCGGTTACGGCCACCACGCTCGTCGGTGACGACGGCGATCACCCTGTACTGGCCACCGATCGCCGTGTCGAACTCGCACGACACCGGGTCGGCGCCGGAGATGACGATGCACGTCTGCGGGTCGATCACCGTCTCGGTCCACTCTTCGTTCACGTACTTCGACTCGACGCGGCCGGCGACGACGTCGAGCGACACGCCGCCGATGGCCTCACCATCGATACCGGCGACCACCGCCTCGATCGCAAGCGGGTCGCCCTGGCGCACGAAGGCGCGCGACGAGCGCAGGCCCACGTAACGATCGGCGGCATGCACCAGCAGATCGCTGCTCGACGACCACGCCTGGCGGTTCACGTCGGTGATCGTGGCCTGCGCCGTGATCGCCACCGGCAGATCCGGCAACGTGCCATCCTCGCCTTCGAAGCCCACCTGCAGGTAGTGCGTGCCGGAGCCGTCGGTGGTGCCGTGATACTCCTTCACCGTCGTGTCGCCGACGGGACCGCAACACGGGCCGACATCGCCGGAGTACGCACGGTCGACGGAGGAGCCACTTTCGAAGGGATAGCCGCCGCCGAAGTTCTCGAACCACCACGGGATCCAGATGCCGAACGTGAACTCGCCCCACCCTGGCGGGGCGTAGGTGGTCGGTGTGGTGCTAACCGACCAGTCGACCGGTGCGTTGGCCAGCGGGCCACCCGCGTAGTACGCACCGTTGGCCGCGATGGTGGCCGGGCGTGTGCTGACGAAGGGTTGCCGGCTCTCTGGTCGCGTGGTGACCTCGAACTCGGGGCGGCGGTAATCCTGGATCTGGAACTGGTGCCAGTAGTTGGCATTCCCGAGGCCCTGCTTGCCCAGCAACGTGAGCGACAACGAGGCGGGGCCGACGTTCGCAGTGTCGGGCAGCTGCAGGTCGAGATCAAATCCGCCGAGCGCGCCGAGGGTGGCGTCACCCTGCAACAGTTCGTTGCCGTAGGAATCGTTCACCACGTAGTGCACGGTGGCATCCGACGAAACGGCGGTCAGTTCCGCGTCGCCGCTCAGGGTGAGCCGCCGCACCCAGCCCTTCACACGCATCGTCTCGCCGGGTCGGTACACTTGGCGATCGTCGAACACGTACCAACGTGACTCGTCGCGAACATCCTGGCGGTAGGACTG
>JANONE010000204.1:0-10431 GCA_031420675.1 Ilumatobacteraceae bacterium
ACCCTGCGGTCCCGGCGAACGCGGCTTGGGCAAGGGAGATCTGGCCGACCATGCCGGTGAGTAGCACCAGTGAGAGCGAGATCAGCATGAACGCGAAGCTGGTGATGAGACCGAACCGGTAGCTACCGCTGAGGACGGTGACGAGCACTGCGCCTACCGCCACCCATCCCATCACGACGAGCGGTCGGTTCTTCGGGAGGAACACCGGTGGCAACGCACCCTCGGTGACCGATCCCCGCAGCGGAATGCTCTGTCCGACCACGAACAGCGAGACAACGATCACGATGAACGGGACGGCATCGGTGAGGCCGACCTTGGCCCACTCGGGCCACCACGAACTCGTGATCGAAAAGTACTGCAGCGATGCCTGTCCGGCACCGAGTGCCAACCCGGCAATGATCGCCCCGCCGATCGAGGTGAATCGACCGACGAGGGCCGCGGCCAGAGCGGGCACCACGAGCAGCGTCCAGGTGAACGGGCCGAGAACGGGGGTGATCGTCCCTGCCAGGATCAGTGCGACGGTGGTGAACACCGTTGACAGCACCCAGGTCAGGCGTGAGAGCCGTGTCGGTGAGAGGCGAGCCAGCGACGCGAACCGCTCGTTCTCCGCGGCTGCTCGAACGGCGAGTCCGGTCATCGAGAGCCGGAACCACATCGCCAGGGCCGCGCCGCCGATGATGATCAGCGCGGTTGCCCAGAGCCGCTCATCGGGGATTGTGGCGCCGAACACCTCCGAGGTCCCCGACCCCAACAGTGCCCGGCGCGGGCGTCCCTGGGTTCCATAATCGATGGCCAGTACGGCCTGGAGCGTGATCATCACCCCGACCGATGCGACCACCTTGGCCAGCGGTGGGGCAGTACGCAGCCGGGCGAAGATGAGGACGTGGACCAACAGCCCGAGCACACCGGCGACGGCGGCGGCCACCAGTAGCGACACGCTCGTGGGGAGGTCACCGACGTGGACCTCGGGGAAGAGGGGCAGGTGGAGCGAACCGTTGCGGTCGAGTTCGTCGAACACGTGGGCACCGACGGCCGCCATCACCGCGACGGCGAAGTTGATGACACCGGTGCCCTTGAACGTGACCACGAGCCCGGTGCCGAGCGCCGCGTACACGGCTCCGGTACCGAGCCCGAGGACGAGGAACTGAAGGAATTGGGACACAGCGGTCAGGCGGGGTTCCGGTGACCGCCCTGGAGGCTCACGACTTCAGCGCCAACAGGTCGATCGGTGACCAGTCGAACTCGGTGCGGGTGAGATCCTCGTTGATCTGGGTGAAGAGCATGCCGTTGCGGCACGACGAGGTGCCCTTCCACGCAGTGCCCGAGCAATCGAACGCGATCTCCGAGAACGGGACGGTGCCGGTGGCCCCGGGGAGCCCGGCATGGATCGATTCGGCAGTGAGCTCGCCGTCGATCGTCGAGAGCGCATCGGCGCCGAAAACCGCAACCGCGAAGCCCAGCATCGAGAAGCCGCCCACATAGTCAGGGTTCGCTTCGCCCACGTACTTCTCGTAGGTGTCGATCTGGTCGACGATCTCGGGCGGCGTCGACTCGTCGACCATCGTCCGCCAGGTGAACTCGGCGTGGGTGATGACCCCGGCGAGCACGTCAGCAGGCAGCACCGACAGCATGATGTTGCACGAACCAGCGTGGACGGGTCCGTCGAAGCCGGTGGCATGCATGGCGGGTACCATGCCGAGGCACTCGACGTCGGAGATCGCCGGGAAGTCGATCGCATCCGGGCTCGTGGCGACGAGTCCCTGGCTGAAGGTGGCCCAGTCGACGTCGGCCGGGTAGTACTGCACGTCGACTTCGATGCCGACCTCCTTGGCGAGGTCGGGGATCAGCGTGGCACCGTAGGAACGTGCGCCGGCGGTGTCAGCAAGTGCCATCACCATCTTCTCGGCGCCGAGGTTCTGCATCGCCACCAGTGAACCGGCGAGGCCCTCTTCGGTTGCCCACAGATAGGTGAACACGTCACCTTCGGCGGCGTTGAACGCCGGGGTGAAACCTGCGATGCCGATCTGAGCGATGCCTGCCTCTTGGTAGACGGGTAGACCGGCGTCGGCGGCGAAGTCGGCGCCGTTGAACACTACGTCGACGTTGGCTTCGACCATCTGATTGGCGCAGTTCAACGAGGACTCGGGGGTGAAGTCGGTGTTGCAGCTCACTGCGATCTCGATCGGTCGACCGCCCGCGCCGTTGCGTTCCTCGTTGACGTACTTGACGCCCTGTTCGAATCCGACGCGGATCTCGGGCACCGATACCGCTCCGCCCTCGAGGTTGACGAAACCGACACGCAACGGTTCACCCGTCGCCGGTCCGCTGGGCTCGACAGCGTCGGTCGTGTCCGGTTCGGTTGCATCGGGTCCATCGGTGGCCGCCGGCACGCTCAGCTGCGTTGTCTCAGCCGGCGCGGTCGTGTCTGCCACCGTCGATTCGGCGCCGGAGGGCTCCGATGTGGTGTCGTCGCTGCCGCACGCGGCGCTGATCAACGCCAGCGCGGCCAACACACCGATTCCGACGGTGCGGCCTCCGTGCCTCCTACCAGTCCGGTACTTCATCGAGTCCACCTTTCCTGTGACGTTGATCGGCTGATTCGCGTCCATGGCGACACGCTCACGAGACGCCGCAACCACCCACGGTTGTTATACGTATGGGCGACAGTACTACACGAATGGTCAATAGGAAAGTGCCCTGTTGCATCGTGACAGGCAGGAGCGACCCGGATGCTTCACCGTGGGTGGCGCGGTCGGCGAGCTACTCTGCTGGTGCGAAGGCGGCGCCGATCACTGCGTTGGCGACCGCTCCGTAGGGCGGCGCGAATGCGTCGATGAGGTCGCCCTCGCCGCGCACGAACACCGCGCGTGGGTTGGAGAACTCTCGGAAGCCGTCGACGCCGTGATGACGGCCCGAACCGCTGTGGCCGATCCCACCGAACGGCAACGATGGCAGCGCACCGTGGACGGCGGCTGCGTTGACGTCGGCGCCGCCGGATGTGGTGCGGCGCAACACGTCGGCGACGACGTCGTCGTCCTTGGAGAAGATGTACAGCCCGAGCGGGCGTTCACCGGCGTTGACGTAGCCGATCGCGTCGTCGAGGTCGTCGTAGGGCTTGATCGGCAGCACTGGGCCGAAGATCTCCTCTTGCATCACCGCAGAGTCGTCGGGCGGGTCGAGGATGAGTGTCATCGGGAGCATGCGAGTGGCGGGATCACCGGCGCCGTCGCCTTCGAGTGGTCGAACCTCGGCGCCGCGAGTTCGGGCGTCGGCGACGAGGTTCTGGATGCGCTCGAAGTGGCGGTCGGTGATGATGCCGGTGTTGCTCTCCGATGAGCAGTAGTCGGCCATGTTCTGCGCGACGTGCTCAGCGGCGAGGGCCGCGAAGTCTTCCATCTGGTCGCGTGGGACGAGGCAGTAGTCGACCGAGATGCACATCTGGCCGTTCTTGATGCCCTTGGTGCCGAGCACCTGCTTGACCGATTCGGCGTCGATCGAGTCGCGGGTGAGGATGGCGGGGCACTTGCCGCCGAGTTCCAGGGTCACCGGGACGAGTTGCTCCGCCGCGGCCATCGCTATTTGGCGACCGACCGCTGGGCTGCCCGTGTACAACAGGTGGTCCCAGCGCACCCGCGAGAAGGCCTTTGCGAGGTCGAGACCGCCGACCGCGACGTCGACCCGATCGGGATCGAACGTGGAGCGGATCATGTCGCGCAGCAGCTCGGCACACGCTGGGGCGAGTTCGGACGGCTTGAGCACGACTCGGTTGCCGGCGGCCAGCATCTCCACGAGCGGACCGACGGAGAGATCGAATGGAAAGTTCCAGGGGCTGATGTTGCCCACCACCCCCTTGGGCTGGAATTGCACGTACGCCGTTCCGCTGCCGAACAGTGCCGGGTCGACTTCTCGGGGTTCGGGCGCCATCCACCCCTCGAGTCGTTCCGCGACGAACGCGGCGCGGCCTGCCACACCCAGCACTTCGATCAGGTCCGTCGACGCGGTCGGGTGGCCACCGAAATCGGCATGCATCGCTTCTTCGATCCGGGTGCGGTTGGCCATCATCATCCCGGCGATCGCCATCAGCATGCCTTGGCGCTCTTCGAGCGACGGGACTGGATCGGCAAGGAAAGCAGCGCGTTGACGCTCGACCATCGCATGCAGTTCCTCGATTGCGCGGTCATCGTTGGTGGTGGTGGCGTGCTCGGTGGTGGACATGTGGTTACTCCTGTGTGGATGGTGCTGGCTTGGTGGTGTTCCGATAGCGGTGTGTTCGAGGCTCCGTCACGCAGGCGCGGCGCGGGGCGTCAGAAGTCCATTGGGCCCTGGTAGACCTCGGTGAAGCGCATCATCAGGTCCAATGGAATCGAGAGGTTGGCGTCGTGGTCGCTGCGGATGCACACCAGGCTCGGCCCGTCGTACTGCTGGGCCCGGCGCAGAGCGGCTTCGAGGTCATCGAGGGCATCGACGTACTCGCCATGACAACCGAGTCCTTCAGCGACGATGTCCCAGCGGATCTCGCCCTGCTCGGTGCCGAACGTCCGGCCGTACAGCATCAACTGGTTGGGCTCCTCCAAGGTCCACGACCCCTCGGCGAACACGATCGTGGTGATCGCCAGGCCTTCGCGTGCGGCGCTCTGCATCTCCATGATGTTGAATCCCGCCGAGCCGTCACCGGTGACACAGACCACCTCACGATCAGGCGCGCCGAGCTTCGCGCCGACAGCCTGCGGGATGCAGGTGCCGAGCATCCCCAACTCCAAGTTGCCGTGATAGGACCGCGGACGCGTCGGTGGCAGGAGCGTGAACCCCCACAGAGCGGTGAAGCCGCCGTTGACGCAGTAGACCGCGTCGGAGCCGAACACGTCGCCGATCGTCGCCAAAGCCTGGGCCGGGTGGATGCCACCCTGCCACTGCTCGATCGCTTCGGCCCGGGTGGCCTTCACCTCAGCGTCGATGCTGCGGTAGCGCGCGAGGTCGGCGCCGTCACGCCTCGCGTTCCCGCCGGTTCGGAGCCGTTCGGCGATGCCTTCGAGCGCAGTGCGTGCGTCGGCGACGATGCCAAGCGTGAGTGGACGGGTGACGCCCATGTTGCCCGCGTCGACGTCGATCTGGATGACCTTCTGCGTCGCGGGTTCGCCCCAGTACTTGTCGTAGGGCACGTCGAGATTGCCGAGGCGTGAGCCGACCACGAGCACCACGTCGGCTTCGATGCGGGCCCGGTCGCCTCCCACCCCGAATCCGAACACGAAGTTCGGGTGATCCCCTGGCACCGTTGCACGCCCCGCCGCCGAGGTGAGGACCGGGCAGCCGAGCAGTTCGACGACGTCGAGCAGGGCGTCGTTGGCGTCTGCGCGGTCGACACCGGTGCCCGAGATCACCAGCGGGCGTTGCGCTCCGATGAGCAGCGCGGTGGCTTCGTCGAGCTGCGCGGCCGAAGCCATCGGTCCGTTAGCCCGGTACGCCGACGGCGCGAGGACCGGCGTCGCCGCATCGTCGCCAACGTCGTAGAGCACGGGTGCGGGAAGCTCGATGTGCACCGGACCGGGCCGACCGTTCCACATCGCCCGGAACGCGAGCCGGAGCACTTCGGGGATGCGCGCCCTGTCGAAGATCGGGCCGCCCCACTTGACCACTGGCCGAAACAGGTCGAGCTGGTCCTGGCCCTGGTAGGTGGCGGGCGTGGACGGATAGACCAGACCTAAGCGGTGCTGGGAGGTGATGACGAGCACCGGGACACCTTCGTGCATGGCGGTCAGGACGCCCGGCACCAGGTTGACGGCACCCGGGCCGGGATTGCCGAGCACGGCGGCGACCTTGCCCGTGGTCTTGTAGAGCCCCTCGGCCATGTGCACCCCCGCGGCCTCGTGGCGCACCGGCACGAGGCGTATCCCGTGTGCTTCGAGCTGCGCGAGCAGCGGGTCGATTTCGGGCGACGGCAGACCGAAGAGGAACTCGATGCCCTCGGCCTGCAACGCTCGGGCGAACAGCTCGCCGCCGGTGATGTCAGTCATGTGGATGCTCCTGTGCTTGCCTGTCGATGTTCTTCGCGAGACGGATCGATCCCGGCAGCGACGCGGCGAGCAGCTCGACCAGTTGCGCCTTGGTGATGGCGGGGTCGGTGAGCCACTCGACGCACGCCGCGTCGAGAAAGCCGATCCATCCACGCAACGCGATCCGCAACGTCGGCGACGGCTCGGTCGTGCCCAGATTCCCCAGGATGCGGCGGACCGTCTCGTCGTGTGATGCGTCGATGATCTCGCGGACCTCGGGATCGCCGCTCACCGCGCCGTTGAGCAGCGTGCAGTAGTGCAGCGAGTGGGCCTCGACGAAATCGACGTGAGCCGCAAGCGCCTGGCGCGTTCCCGCTCTACCCGGCAGCGTCGGGTCGGGCCGGGTGATCTCGCTCAACTGGTCGGCGGCCGCGCGGACCGCAGCGATGTACAAGTCGTGTTTGGTGGAGAAGTAGTGGTACAGCAGCGGCTTGGAGACATCCGCGGCGGCGGCGATATCGGCCATCGTCAACGTCGACCAGGCACGATCCGCGATCAACTCGACCCCGACGCCCTCCAGCTGGCGTCGACGGGCCTCGACCGACAACCGCTTGCGCTTCGTCGCGGGCTTGTTGACCATTTGACTAGTCTAGCTCACGAGGGAAGGGCGTGAAGCAATTCCACGAACTCGAGAGACCATTCGATGACCAACTTCGCCACCGAGCAAGCAGCCGCGCCCCGCGATTCGGCCGAGCGCCCCGCGATGCGATTCGACAACATCACCCTCACCTACCGCGACCTCGACGCGGCGGTAGCTCGCGCCGCAGGATTACTGAGAGCTCAGGGTGTCGAACCGGGTGATCGTGTCGGAATGCAACTGCCGAACCTTCCGTACTTCCCGATCGTCTACTGGGCCGTGTTGCGTCTCGGAGCGGTGGTCGTGCCGATGAACCCGATGCTCAAAGGACCCGAAGTCGCGTATCACCTGTCCGACGCCGGAGCGAAGGCGATGCTCGGCTGGGTCGGCTTCGAGGACGCCACACGCGAGGGCTGCGCCGACGCTGGCGCCGAGTGCATCGTCGTCGAGTCCGGCGGATTCGACCAACTGCTCGCCGCCGCCGATGCCGTCGACGAGATCGTCGACCGTCTCGACGATGACCCTGCAGTCATCATCTACACCTCCGGCACGACCGGCCAACCCAAGGGCGCCACACTCACCCATGCCAACCTGCGCGCCGGAGCGCAGGTCGCTCGGGACCTTGTCGATGCCGACCCCGATTCGGTCGCCGTGGCCGTGCTGCCCCTCTTCCACGTGTTCGGCATGAACTCGTTGATGAACACAGCGGTCGTCGCACGCGGTCTCTTGACGCTCGTCACCCGATTCGACCCCGCCCTCGTGCTCGAGGTCATCCAACGCGACCGGGCGACCACGTTTGCCGGCGTGCCCACGATGTACTCGGCGCTGCTCAACCATCCCGGCCGCGACGACTACGACACCGACAGCTTGCAGCTGTGTGTGTCGGGCGGGTCCGCGATGCCCGTCGAGGTGCTGCGCGGTTTCGACGAGGCATTCGGCGCAAAGATTCTCGAGGGCTACGGGCTCTCGGAGACCACCGGTATGGGTTCGTTCAACCGGCGCGACCGAGAGCGCAAGCCCGGCTCGATCGGCCAGCCGGTTGGCGGCACCGAGATGCGCCTCGTCGACGATGACGACAACGACGTGCCCGTTGGCGAACGCGGCGAGATCTTGATGCGCGGACCGTTCGTGATGAGCGGCTACTGGGGACGCGGCACCGCCACTGCCGACGCGATGCGCGGCGGCTGGTTCCACACCGGTGACATCGCCACCGTCGACGACGACGGCTACTACTTCATCGTCGACCGCAAGAAGGACCTGATCATCCGCGGCGGCTACAACGTCTACCCACGCGAGATCGAGGAGGTCTTCTACACCCATCCTGACGTGCTCGAAGTCGCCGTGGTCGGCGTGCCGCACGAGTCGCTCGGCGAGGAGGTCGGCGCGGCCGTCGTGCTCAAGCCGGGCGCCACCGCGACCACCGACGAACTACGCGAGTTCGTCAAGTCGAGGGTCGCCGCGTACAAATATCCACGCGTCGTCTGGCTCGCCGAACCACTACCCAAAGGTCCGACCGGGAAGATCCTCAAGCGTGAGATCGACACCACTGGCCGGTCCTGATCGAACAAACACCGCGAGCGCCCGTGAAACGACCCAACCAGCAAGATCTCACCGATCCCGAAAGGACCAGACATGACTTCCGATTTCCATCCCCACCAACTTGATTTCACTGACGGCGACACGCTGGTGTCGTCATGAGGGCGGTGGTCTGCGAGAACTCCGAACTGAGTGTCGTCGAACTGCCCGATCCGACACCGGGCGATGGGCAGGTGCTGCTCGAGGTGACCGGGTGCGGCATCTGCGGTTCAGACATCCACGCCCGCCACCACGGCGACGCCCAGGCCGACGTCCTCGCGGAGGCGGGCTACGACGGGTTCGGACGCTCGAACGAGAAGGTCGTGTTCGGCCATGAGTTCTGCGGGACGATCTTGCACTACGGCCCGCACGCCTCCGGCAAGGTCCACATCGGTGCGCCGGTGGTCGCCCTGCCGTTGATCAGCACGCCGAGCGGCATGCACGCAATCGGCTTGTCCGCATCAGCTCCCGGCGGCTACGCCGAACAGGTCGTGGTCGAAGAAGCGCTGATGCTGCCGGTCCCCAATGGCTTGTCCCAGGACATCGCCGTGCTCACCGAGCCGATGGCCGTCGGGCGCCACGCCGTGATCCGCTCCGAGATCGCCAAGAAGGACGCCGCGATTGTCATCGGCTGCGGACCGGTCGGACTGGCCATCATCTGCATGCTCAAAGAGCGAGGCGTCGACACCATCGTCGCCAGTGACTTCTCGCCCGGCCGGCGTGCGCTCGCGCTCGCCTGCGGTGCCAGCGTCGTCGTCGACCCCAGCACCGAGTCCCCGTACGAAGCGCTCGGTGACCGCGGCTACGCAACGTCGGTCGGAGAGCAGGCAAGAAAAGGACTCGACGCGATGAAGACCCTGCGGAAGATCCCGCTGCCCTGGCACACAGTGTTGCGAGGGCTCGACAAGGTTGGCGTCACCAAGACCAAACGGCCCGTGATCTTCGAATGCGTCGGGGTGCCGGGCATCATCGAGCAGATCATCACCGCCGCTCCCCTGAGCAGCCGAGTCGTCGTCGTCGGGGTGTGCATGGACGCCGACCGGTTCCGTCCCGCCATGGCGATCAACAAAGAGATCGATCTTCGCTTCGTTGTCGGATACGGGCCATTGGAGTTCCGCGACACACTCCACCTGCTCGCCGACGGCAAAGTCGACGCCTCCAAACTGGTCACCGGCACCGTCGGCCTCGACGGCGTCGACGACGCATTCACCGCACTCGGCGACCCCGAAACCCACGCCAAGATCCTGATCGACCCGCGCAGCACAGCCACCCTCTCCGTCTGACAATCAAACGACAGCGCACCAAACCGTCATCGGACCGTCGCTCCCATCAATCGGTGGTAGGACCGGTCATCACGGCACGACGCTCGGGGCGCGGAACTCGAACAGCCACAGATGTCATCGCACGCCTCCAACATCGACAGCCGCCACGCCCATAGCCCATCCGGGTACGGCACATCCCGGTCGGCTCTGTCGACCAGCGATGCCGATTCTTCTATGTTCATCAACTGGTGATTTCGAGGGCGTCGGGGTGCTCGAGAGGAGGGGACTGTCGGACGTTCCCTTGTCAAGCGGCTCACCGCTCAACACCGGCCCCTATCGATGCAGGGCGTTGAGGTAGTTGTAGACGGTGATGCGGCTGACACCCATCGCGTCGGCAACATCCTCCACCGCGCGCCGCAGGATGAAGGCGCCACGATCGTCGAGCAGCCGAATGGCCTTCTGCTTCTCCTCACGCGAGTAGGTGGGCAACGGGCCCCCCATCTCGCGTTCGACGGATTCGATGAGGCGATCGAGCGCTCCGTGCAACGGTGCCGGGCGCACCGCCGCGATGACCCTTCCCTCCCAAGTCAGGGGCAGGTCGCCGGGCTCGCGGTCTTCGACTGCCACCAGTGAGGCGCCGAGTTGTTCGACGATCGGTTTCACCGCCAGCACCAGCGGGTGGCGGGGCAGCTTGTTCACGCTGGACTCCCGCCCGGACCCGGAACGCGCTCGGCGTGCAGGCTGACGTGGCTGGCGCCGTTGGCAAAGGCCTGAGCAACGATCGCGCCCGACACTTCCGCCACCTGCCTTTGGCTGACGGTGCATGACGACCCGAACGGCCCGAACTCCACCTCGACGCCGAACGCCTTGACGGCATCCACAGCGGCACGCACGTGAGGCCCGGGGTTACCCTCGTGGAACGGCTCGATCGTGAACTCCAACAGCAGCACGCTGCGATGGTAGCGAG
>JANONE010000205.1:0-1989 GCA_031420675.1 Ilumatobacteraceae bacterium
CTCGTACGGCTGGTGGCCGGCTCGTCGTACCGGATGGTGCTGCCGCTGAGCGTCGTGGTCGGTGCGGCCTTCCTCATCCTCGCCGACATCCCCGGGCGCATGATCGAACACGGGGGCGAAACACCCATTGGTGTCGTCACCGCGCTCGTCGGCGCACCGATGTTCATCTTCGTCCTGCGCACGAAAAGGGTGCCGACGTGAGCTCGCTCGGCTTCGAGTGCCTCAACGTCCGGTACGGCGCGCAGGAGGCGGTCTACGCCCTCACCGATCAGGTGCGGCCCGGCGAGTGGCTGTGCCTGATCGGGCCCAACGGCGCCGGCAAGTCCAGCGTGTTGCGCGCCGTCGCCGGGCTGGTGCCGTATCGCGGTGTCATCACGGTGGATGGCGCGCCGCTGTCGGCCCGCTCGCCGCGTCGCCGCGCTGCCGTGGTGGCATACGTGCCGCAATCGCCGCTGATGCCCGACGACATGACCGGACTGGAGTACGTGCTGCTGGGCCGGAACCCGTACATCGGCTACTTCGGTACCGAGACGAAGCACGACCGGGCGCTGGTGGCCGATGTGTTGCAGCGACTCGACCTCGACGAGTTCGCGACTCGACGACTGGGCACGCTCAGCGGCGGCGAACGACAACGGCTGGTGATCGGTCGCGCAGTCGCGCAGGAGGCACCGATCCTGCTGCTCGATGAGCCGACGAGCGCGCTCGACATCGGCCACCAGCAGCAAGCGCTGGAGCTGGTGGATCGCCTTCGCCGCGACCACGGCCTGACCGTGGTGTCGGCGATGCACGACCTCACACTGGCGGGGCTCTACGCGGATCGGTTGGCACTGTTGCACCAGGGCCATGTGGTGGCCGCCGGTGATGCAGCTCATGTGCTGCGCCCCGAGACGCTCAGCGAGTTCTACGGCGTCAGCGTCAGCGTGCATCACGACCCCGACGGCACCGTCGTCGTCGTACCCCGTCGTAGCCCTGCCTGAGTTCCGTTCCGCTACAACGTCAGCCGATGGAAGGCAGGAACCAGGTGTCGCCGCAGAGGATGCGGTCGGCTTCGGCGGGGCCCCAAGAACCGCGGAAGTAGGGGTGCACCGGGCCGGAGGTGTCGAGCGCGGGCTGCACCACGCGCCACATCTGCTCCACTACGTCCTCACGCGCGAAGCGGCGCGGGAGGCCGGCCAGCGCGTCGTCGAGCAGTCGTTCGTAGGCTTCGCGGCGCTCGCCCAACGCTGCCGCGAAATCGACAGCGACATCCACGTTCTGACTGTCGAGGTGTTGCCCGGGAGTTTTGGCCTGCAGCGTGAAGGTGACGCCGTCGCGCTTGCCCAGGCGGAAGCGCACCAGGTTGCGCGCCGGCTTGGGACCGCCGGCCTCGTCGAACAGCAGGCTCGGCGGCTCGCGGAACTCGACCACCACCTCCGACGCGTTCGCCGGCAAAGCCTTGGCGCAACGCACGTACCAGGGCACGCCCGCCCAGCGCCAAGAGTCGATCTCCAGCCTGGCCGCCACGAACGTCTCGACCGTCGAGTCGGGCGCCACGCCGGGCTCGTCGCGGTAGCCCACGTACTGCCCGCGCACGAGCGCTGATGGGTCGATGGGGCGCATGGCGGCGAACACCTTTGCCTTCTCGTCCTGCAGGAAGCTGCTCTCCGGCCCGGCGGGTGGCTCCATCGCCACCAGCGCCAACACCTGCAGCAGGTGGTTCTGCAGGACGTCGCGGATGGCGCCGACGCCGTCGTAGAAGCTGCCGCGGCCCTCCACGCCGATGGTTTCGCTCATCGTGATCTGCACGCTGCGTACGTAGTTGCGGTTCCACACCGGCTCCAGCAGCGTGTTGCTGAAGCGGAACACCAACAGGTCTTCCACGCTCTCCTTGCCGAGGTAGTGGTCGATGCGGAAGATGCGTTCCTCGGGGAACACCGAGTGCAGCGTCGCGTTCAGTTCCTTGGCGCTGGCCAGGTCGCGGCCGAACGGCTTCTCCACCACGATGCGACC
>JANONE010000206.1:0-4356 GCA_031420675.1 Ilumatobacteraceae bacterium
CCCGAGTGCGACCGCCGCAGCCGCGGCGTCGTCGTGCTCGGGTTTTGCGCGTCCGGGGGCAAGTTTCACTCTGATCGGGTGGCCCTGGACGTGGACGATGGTTTCGTCGCGTCGCTGCGGCCAGCGCTGCACGATGCTGCCGCGCATGCCGAGCGAGCCGGTCTCGCGCAGCAGCACGGCACCCACTTCGCCGGCCTTCGCGGGGTCGCACAGGGCGTGCACCGTGTACGCGGGGCGGCCCTTCTTCATCACGATCGGGCTGGCCCACGCGTCGTAGGCGCCGGCGACGAGAAGCGTTGCGATGGTGTGCGCTATCACCTCGCCAGTGGAGTCGTCGACGTTCACTTCCAGCAAGTGAGCCGGCTGCCCGGGTTCGGGTGTGAGGCTGGTCTCCTGCTCGACGCCGACCACCACCTGCACCACATTGGGTCGACCGTCGATGTCGGCGGTGCCTGCGCCGTAACCGACGTGGCGCACGACCATCGCCGGCATCGGGCCGAACTCGTCGGCGAGCGCCACCATCAGCGCTACTCCCGTGGGTGTGGCCAGTTCCTTGCGGTCGGCGATGCCGCGGCTGGGAGCACCTCGGCGGGCAAGCAGTTCCACCACCGCCGGCGACGGATTGGGGATCTCGCCGTGGGCGGCGTGCACCGTGCCCTGGCCGACCGTGATCGGGCTGCACACCACCCGATCGATGCCCAACACCTCCAGTGCTGCGCACGTGCCGACGATGTCGATGATGGCATCGACCGACCCGACCTCGTGGAACTCGACCTCGTCGGCGGGCACGCCGTGGATCGCGCCTTCGACCTCGGCCAACAGCCGAAACACGCGCTGCGCCCGGTCGCGCACCCGGGTTGGCAGCTGCGCCTGGTCGATGAGCTCGCGCACGACCCGATACGGCCTGTGCTCTCGGTGGCCGCCCTCGTCGTCGCTGTGATTGTGCTCGTCGAACACCGCCACAACGGCCTTGGTGGCGGCCAGGCCACAGCGCAGCACCGGTTCGAAGGTGAGGGCGTAGTCGTCGATCGGTAAGCCGGCGACGATGGCCGCCACCGCCATCGGATCTGCACCGGCGTGCACCAGCGACGCCATCGTCATGTCGCCGGCGGTGCCCGCGAAGCAATGGAACCAGGCTGTGTTGCCGCGGGACTCGATCACTTGAACATCCTTGCCACGGCGCACGCTGCGCCGTATCCGTTGTCGATGCCCACCACGGTGACACCGCTGGCGCACGACGCATGCATGGCCAGCAGGGCGGTGACGCCGTCGAGCCCGGCGCCGTAGCCGACGCTGGTGGGAACGGCCACGACGGGCCCGGCGGTGAGCCCTCCGATCACACTGGCCAGCGCGCCCTCCATGCCGGCCACCACGACCACCGCATCGGCAGAGGTGACGCGATCGAGGTGGGCGAGCAATCGATGCAACCCGGCGACCCCCACGTCGGTGAGCCGATCGGGCGCGAACCCGTGTGCGCGCAGGGTGAGGACACATTCATCGACCACCGGCACGTCACTGGTGCCGGCGCTGACCACCAGCACGCGAGCCACCCGAGTGGGTGCCGGGCAACGCCACAACACACACCCCGCTCGCGCCTCGCCATCGGAGTGGGCCGTGAGCACGGCCGCGGCGGTGGCGGCCGAAACCCTGGTGAGCAACACCGGCCCTGTGCCGCCGGCCAACAGTTCGCCGACGATCTCGATGCATTGCGGGACGCTCTTGCCCCGGCCGTAAACGGCCTCCGGCATGCCCTGGCGCAGCGCCCGATGATGGTCGACCAAGGTGTCGCCCACTTCTGCGAACGGCAGCCGCCGCAGGCGCGCGACGGCATCGTCGGGTGCCACCGTGCCCAAGCGCACCCCATCGATGAGCTGCTGCAGTTCGCCTTCGTCCATTGCGACCATTGTGCCGGGCAACGGGCCACGCCGCGTCACGCGGCGCTCCGAACCGGCGGCCCAGTCGCCATGACGGTGCCGTCGGGCAGGGTGAGGGTGAGGGTGCGATCGGGCCGCAAGGCCAACAACCAGCCGCCCTCATGGACCAGATGGTGATGTTTCCAACACAATGGCAGCAGGTTGTCGAGATCAGTGCGGCCCCCGCGGCGCCACCACACCACATGATGAATCGACGTGTGATCGAAGCGGGCAGAGCACCCGGGCACTGCACACGTCGCATACAAACCGCGCAGTGCACGCCGCTGCGCCCGGTTCGCCAAACGGGTCGAGCGCCCCAGGTTCAGTTCACCTCCGGCGCACAACACCACCCCGTTGCGCACGATCACCGCATGCACATCGGCACGCCCGAACAGCTCGACCAACACCCGCGACGGCACCTCCACCGGCAACCCCCAATCCACCACCGGCCCAGCCGGCCCAGCCGAATCCGCCGGCTCGCCACCCGGCTCGGCGGGCACGTCGCGGGTATCGACCACCACGATCACCTCCGGGCGTGCCAACCGCCCGCCGCCACCTCGCAACAACGACAGCAGTGCATGTGCGCGCAGGAAGCCCTGACGCTGCAAAGGATTAGTGGGACACCCTGCTGGCACAGTGTGGTGGAACATGGCTTGCACCTGCGCGGCGATCTGCCTGTCGAACGCCAATGCCGCCACCGGATCCAACAACAACCGCCACTCATGCATCCCATCGTCCGCCAGCCGCCACGCCAAGCCCACCTTGCGCCGCTGCGCCTCCAACCGA
Organism: Ilumatobacteraceae bacterium; assembly: GCA_031420675.1. GTDB lineage: Bacteria > Actinomycetota > Acidimicrobiia > Acidimicrobiales > Ilumatobacteraceae > UBA668. The sequence goes on from JANONE010000206.1 coordinate 2,700, forward strand.
TCGGAGCCATCGACCCGCTCGGCCAGGCGGATCCGCTCCCGAACGAAGGCCGCATATCGCTCCGGTGACCGACCCCTCGCACCCGCCGCCAACCCCACTGCATCGACAAGCAACCTCTCGCGAACCGCAGGCTCCAGCCGGCACCACCGGCTGACGACCACATCCACGTGCTCACCCGTCACCAACCCGGCAGACAACGCCGAGCCCAGCTCGGGCAGCAAACCCACCATCGAGACACGCGCCAGCACCTGCGACGCATCACGCAACGACCCGCCGCCCGCATCTGCGATGGCCTTCTCCGGAAACGACGACACGTCGGCCACGAGCGACGCCAGCCGGACCTCTTGCCCCTCCACCCACGACCGCAACCGCCGCAACTCGCCCACTGCCACCAACAACGACGAACGATCGGAATCGGCAGGCAGCTCGGCAACCCGCCGCATCAACCCCAGAACGTCGTCGAGATCCATACGAACAACAGTACGCAAGGGGTCTCACAGAGTTACTCGGCCGCCGCGTACGGCCCGGCCGCAATAGCCTGCACACATGACCTCCGCCCCCCTTCGTGTCGGCTTCCTGGGCCCGCTGGGCACGTTCACCGAGCAGGCCCTCAAGACCCAGCCGGATCTTGCGGCGGCCGAGCACCTGCTGTTCCGCACGATGCCCGACGTGCTCGACGCCGTCGAGAGTGGCGAGGTCGACCTCGGCTTCGTGGCCATCGAGAACTCCATCGAGGGCACCGTCAACCTCACCCAGGACGAACTGGCCTTTGCCCACGATCTGCTCATCCAGCGCGAGGTCGTGCTGGACATCGAGCACTGCCTGATGGCCAAGCCGGGTACTGCAATCGAAGACGTCAAGACTGTGCTCTCCATTCCTGTCGCCAGCGCGCAGTGTCACACTTACCTGCGAGCGCATGTGGGCCAGGCCGACCTGCGGGCGGCGAACTCCACCGCTGAGGCGGCCCGCACCGTGGCCGAAGACCTTGGGCCCGGCGCGGCCGCCATTGCGCCGCGCAGCAGCGCCGAGTTGTACGGGCTGGAGATCCTTGCTGCCGACATCGCCGATCATCCTGGCAACCAGACACGGTTCGTGGTGGTGGCGAAGGAGGGCGTACCCGCACCCACCGGCCACGACTGCACGGCACTCGTGATCTATCAGCGGGCCGACGAGCCGGGCAGCCTGATCTCGATCCTGCAAGAGTTCGCAGCACGGCGCATCAACCTCAGCAACCTGTTGTCGCGGCCCACCAAGGACGGCGGTCTCGGCGACTACTGCTTCGTCGTCTATGCCCACGGGCACGTCGCCGACGAGCTGATGGCCGATGCGATGCGTGCCCTGCACGCCAAGCAGGGCAAGGTGAAGTTCCTCGGCAGCTACCCCTCTGCGGGAGACCATGCCGAGACCGCTCGCGAACACGCCGACGTGCGTTGGCGCGACGCCGACGACTGGGTGCAACGACTGCGCGACGCCATCGACTGAGGCGCCGTGCGGCGGTGTCAGAATGTACCGAGCACCGGACTCCCTGCTCGTTCTCCCCACCACGGACCGCGTTCGACCACTCGCGAAGTACCCTTTTTGGTGATGACCCTCGCCCCTGTCGCATCGCTGGTTGCGCCGCCTGAATGAAGTCATGGTCAGTTGCGATGTCGTCCCC
>JANONE010000207.1:0-1710 GCA_031420675.1 Ilumatobacteraceae bacterium
CGAGCACGTGTCGCTGGGCATGCAGGTGCACCTGGCCACGTACGCCATCGGCACCGACGACAACGGCACCGAGGCCATCGGCTTCGGCTTCGCCCCCGACAACTGACCCCATTCTGAAAGGCACCACCATGAGCGACGACATCTGGATCCTCGGCATTCACATGACCAAGTTCGGCAAGCACCCGGACAAGGACACGGTCGACCTCGCCTCCGAGGCCGCGCTGGCTGCGCTCAAGGATGGCGGGGTCACCATCAAGGACATAGGTGTACTGGCGGCTGGCTGCCTGATGGCCAGCAACGCCGGCATCGGCCAGCAACTGCAGAAGCAGATCGGCCAGACCGGCATCCCCGTGTACAACGTCGCCAACGCGTGTGCCACTGGCGCCACCGCGCTGCGCACCGCGATCATGGCGGTCAAGTCGGGCGAGGTCGACATGGGCCTCGCCGTCGGCGTGGAGAAGCTGGCCGGCGCCGGCCTGCTGGGCGCCGGGGGCCGCCCGAAGAGCGACAAGAACGAGTGGAACCCCAGCGGCCGCTTCGGCGCCGTCACCACCACCGACGGCCGCGTCGGCACCGACTCCATGCCCGGTGTGTTCGCCCAGGTGGGCATGGAGTACGGCCACAAGTACGGCGGTGCCACCTTCGAGCTGTTCGCCAGGATCAGCGAGAAGAATCACTCGCACAGCACGCTGAACCCGCTGGCTGCGTATACCAAGCGGATGACGCTGGACGAGATCATGAACGATGTCATGATCGCCTACCCGAACACCCGCCCGATGTGTTCCGCCAACTGCGATGGCGCCGCTGCCGCAGTGGTGGTCAGCGACGCCAAGCTGAAGACGCTGTCGCTCGAGCAGCAGCGTCGGGCCATCAAGGTGTCGGCCTCGGTGCTCACCAGCGACCCGTACGAAGAGGGCTGCCAAGTGCTGCCGAACGTCAACACGCTCACCCGCAACGCAGCGAAGATCGCCTACGAGCAGGCCGGCATCGGCCCGGACGACCTCGACCTGGTGGAGCTGCACGACTGCTTCGCCACCGCCGAACTGGTGCACTACGACAACCTGATGCTGTGCCCCGAGGGTGGCGCCGTCGACTTCTTCAACTCCGGCGCCACCTGGCGCGACGGGACCAAGCCGGTGAACGTGTCCGGCGGCCTCCAGTCGAAGGGTCACCCGATCGCCGCGACCGGCATCGCCAACATCTGGGAGGTGTGCCATCACCTGCGCAATGAGGCCGGCGACCGCCAGATCCAAGGCGCCAAAGTCGGCCTCGCCCACGTCATCGGGCTCGGATCGGCCTGCGGAGTGCACATCCTGGAGCGCTCCGGGCTCTGACTGCCGTGTCCGAGTGGTCACGATGTCGCTTGCTCACTTCAATTGATCGGCAAGATCTGCGACGGTGCCCACCGGCAGCTGACACACGTGGTCGTGGCAGACGAACGCAAGGTCATCGCCCCTGCCCTCCCACAGCGGGCTGTCGTATGGCTCGCCCCACGCGACCACGGCGTCGGGAAGCCAACGCCGCCGGACTTCGGCGAGCAGATCGGGACGGTCACCGGTGATAACGATCTCGGCGACGCCCGAATTGCGCATCGCCACTGCCATCAACGCCTGTGAGAACGCGGACGGCGATTGGGGAATCGCGCGTGCCAGCAGGCGGATTATCTGGTCTGCGTGATTCGTGAAGCGGGCCTCGCCGGTGAGTGCGCCC
>JANONE010000208.1:0-2236 GCA_031420675.1 Ilumatobacteraceae bacterium
GGGTGCGGCTCTCCTGAAGGGTTGCCGCGCCGCCGTTGATCATGGGCACACGCTGGGAGTTAGTGATTTGACGGGGTTGGAGGGATCCTGAGCGCGAGGGCCGGTCAGGGAGAATCCCCCTGAGGCCCGGGCTATGTGTCGGCGCGTTGAGGTTTCCGAGGGAGTGGCGAGTCGGGGGTCGCGGCCTTCGCGGTCCAGTCCTCGGCCGTCTCGAGCGCCTGCAGCGAGGCGATCTCGAGTTTGGCGACGAGATCTTTGAGCTGTCGGGCGTTGTCGAACCACGGCTGGTAGCGCCCGAGCTGGGCTTCGCTCAGGTACCTCGTGACGGTCTTGCCCCGCACGGTCCGGGTCCACTGGATGTAGGGGCCGTGCAGGGCGGGCGGGTCGGCCTTGCAGGCACAGCCGCTCTTGCCGCAGCGCATGTGACGCACGACGACCGATCCAGGCAGCAGCCCGTCGATCTCAGAGAGGGCCTCGGCGAGGGCTCTGCGGGTCGCAGCGAACGGCGGCCTTTGTGCTGGCTTGGGCATCGCGTGGTCTCCTCGCAGCGGGCTTGTCGGGTATCCACCGTCCTCGATCCTACAGCGATAACGCTGTGGGAGACACCGACCGAGGGAGTTCCCCATGCTGACCAGCTGTGCCGATGATGCCTTCAGCGCGAGCCGCGCCCGCTTCGAGCAGGTGTGTGGGTTCATGGGCGGCTCCGAGGCGCGCAGCCTCACCCACGGCGATCTCGAGGCGAGGCTGACAATCGATGTCCGTGACCTGGTCCGACAGCTCTACCAGGACCACCTGGACCTGCGTGCAGCACGCGAGGAACGCCTCGGCGAGGTCGCCGACGCCGAGGGCACAGGGCGGCCAAGCGTCGAGGCCGACCATGTCCGCCCACTGCAGACGATCTTTGGTGAGGTCGTCGTCACCCGCCTCGCCTATCGCCGCCGGGGCGAGGACAACCTCTATCCCGCCGACGCCGCCTTGAACCTGCCCAGAGAGCTCCACTCTCACGGGCTGCGCGAGTTCTCTGCCGTCGAATCCTCAAGAGGGAGCTTCGAAGAAGCCAGAGAGGCGGTCCGCCGGGCGACAGGCGTGACGCTCGCAAAGCGCCAGGTGGAGCAGCTGGCGGCCAGCTCCGCGGTCGACTTCGAGGCCTTCTACGAGGACCCGTCGCGCACCCAGGCCACGGTCACCGACGGCGACGTCCTGGTCCTTTCCGCAGACGGCAAGGGGATCGTGATGAGACCAGACGCCCTGCGGCCTGCCACGGCAAAGGCCGCAGGCAAGGCAACAGCGAAGCTGAAGACCCGGCTCTCCAAGGGGGAGAAACGCAACCGGAAACGCATGGCCGAGGTGGGCGCCGTCTACGACGCGGCACCGATTGTGCGGGCTCCCAGCGACATCATCGGCCGCGACGACGACACGGACAGGGTGCCGGCGCCCAAGGCGACCAACAAGTGGCTCACCGCCAGCGTGGTCGACGACGCGGCGGCGGTCATCGCGTCGATCTTCGAGGAGGCACAGCGCCGTGATCCTCAACACCAGCGCACCTGGGTCGCCCTCGTCGACGGCGCGAACCACCAAATCGAACGGATCAAGGCTGAAGCGAAAGCCCGCCAGGTGCAAGTGACGATCGTCTGCGACTTCATCCACGTGCTCGAGTACCTGTGGTCATCAGCCTGGTCGTTCTTCGCCGAAGGCGACCCCGCCGCCGAAGCGTGGGTCTCCAACAAGGCGCTCGCGGTACTGAAGGGGCAGGCGTCGACGGTCGCCGCCTCGATCCGGCGCAAAGCCACCTGCCTCGGCCTCGATCCCCGCGCCCGCGACAACGCCGATCGCTGCGCCAACTACCTGCTCGCCAAGCGGGACTACCTCGACTACCCGCGGGCACTCAACCAAGGCTGGCCGATCGCCACCGGGGTGATCGAAGGCGCCTGCCGCCACCTCGTGAAAGACCGACTCGACCTGACCGGCGCCCGCTGGGGGCTGAACGGCGCCGAAGCCATCTTGAAGCTCCGAGCCCTACGAAGCAACGGCGACTTCGACACCTACTGGACATTCCACCTCAACAAGGAACGACACCGAATCCACGAAGTTCGCTACGCCGACGAGACGATCCCAACCGCTGCCTGACGTCCCTCCATGGGAGCCGCACCCATTCCATAAAGCCGAAGTCATGGCACAAGCCGCGACTTTGCTCGCCAACGAAGAAGCCGAACGCCACCGGCGACCCGTCATCATC
>JANONE010000209.1:0-3274 GCA_031420675.1 Ilumatobacteraceae bacterium
GTTCTTGGCGAGCAACGTCGGTTCAGCCCGGGCGGCAGCATTGAAGACGCTCTCGTAACCACCGAAGCCGGCGCGTAGCTTGGCGCCGTCGGCGAACGGTTCGGTGTGGAAGTCGGTCTCGCCCGGGCCCGTGAACGCACCAGGGTGGGCCCAGAAGCGGCTGGTGTAGAAAGTGGCGATGTAGCGGCGTCGCTGTTCCGGCGTTGACAGCTCGGCTGCGAGGCCGTCGGGGTCGGTGCCCTGGCGCAGGAAGTAGTCGGCTGCCTCCAGCGGCGGTCGGGTACCGACGATTCCGGTCATCTCCGCTTTCAGGTACGGCAGCGGCGAGTTGAACAAGACCATTCGGTCCACCCATTCGGGGTGGCGCAGCGCCAGATCTTGGATCACCGGGCCGCCGAGATCGCCACCGAGCAGCACGACCCGTTCGTGGCCGAGCACGTCGTGCGCGAGCGCATAGAGGTCGTGGCTGTGGCTCGCCACGTCGTGGAAGCCGTCGGGGCCGAGGCCGCTGTCACCGAAGCCGCGCAGGTCGGGCACGATCACCTCGAATCCGGCGGCGGCCAGCGGCGCCACCACCTTCCAGTAGACACGCTTGGTCTCCGGCCAGCCATGCACGCACAGCAACGGCACGCCACCCACGTTCTCGTGGAGGTAGGCCTGTGCGAACGCACGCGGTGCGGCGGTGTGCACCGTGAAGCGAGCCGGGTCGATGTGCGCAGGCGTCATGGGCGGACCGTAGTCGCGAGGCGGCTGGCTGGCCGTCGAAACCGTTTGATGGAACCCCATTAGCGTTGCGCCGTGACACCCGACGACTTCCGCCAACAGGGCTACGCGCTCATCGATTGGATCACCGAGTACCTGGAGGGCATCGAGCAGTATCCGGTGGCAAGCCGCGTGGAACCGGGCGACATCCGTGCCGCGCTACCGGAGCACCCGCCGACCGATGCCGAACCGTTCGGCGACGTGCTGGCCGATCTCGACCGCGTCCTCATGCCCGGCATCACGCACTGGCAGCACCCGAGCTTTTTCGCCTACTTCCCTGCCAACACCAGTTACCCCGCGATCCTGGGTGAGCTGGCCGCGGCGGGCCTGGGCGTGCAAGGCATGAGCTGGGTGACCAGCCCAGCCTGCACCGAGGTGGAGACACTGATGATGGACTGGATGCTGGAACTGCTCGGTCTTCCCGAACGGTTCCACAGCACCAGCGCCACCGGTGGTGGGGTGATCCACGGCTCGGCCAGCGAGGCCACGCTCGCATCCATCCTTGCGGCCCGTTGGCGGGCAACCGGCGGCCAGGTCAACACCGATGGCGATACCAGCCATCTTGTTGCATATGCAACATCACAGGCTCACAGCAGCATCGAGAAGGGCCTGCGCATCGCAGGTATCGGCACGTCGCAGCTGCGGATCGTGGCGCACGACGCATCGTTCGCAATGTGTACCGACGAATTCGAACGCATGGTCACACAGGATCGTGCCCAGGGCCTCACGCCGTTCTGGGTGTGCTGCACGAGGGGGACGACCAGTTCGATGGCCTTCGATCCCGTGAACGAGATAGGGCTCGTCGCCCGGCGGGAAGGCATGTGGATGCACGTCGACGCCGCGATGAGCGGAATTGCTGCCCTCGCGCCCGAGCATCGGTGGGTGAACGACGGGCTGGAACTCGCCGACAGCTACTGCACCAACCCGCACAAGTGGATGGGCGTCAACTTCGACTGCGACCTCTTCTACACGGCCGACCGGGTTGCGCTGCTCGGCGCGCTCAGCATCCTGCCCGAGTACCTGCGATCGGCGGCGGCTGAATCCGGAGCAGCGATCGACTACCGCGACTGGCAGGTCCCGCTCGGCCGCCGGTTCCGTGCGCTGAAGCTGTGGTTCACGATCCGTGCGGGCGGGGTAGCGGATGCGATCTCCATGATCCATCACCACGTGGCAACGACGCAGCAGTTGGCACAGTGGGTGGGCGCCGACGATCGGTTCGAGATCGTCGCGCCCCATCCGCTGAACCTGCTGTGCCTGCGGCTGAAGGCAGGCAACGAGGCCACCGATGGGTTGATCGCGCGGGCGAACGACACCGGCCGAGCACTGTTCACCCGCACCGTGCTCGATGGCCAGGTCGCTTGCAGAGTCTCGGTCGGGGCCAGCGCCACCGAAGAGCGCCATGTCCGTGCCGGCTGGGAACTGCTCCAGCAACTCGCCGGCTGATCGGGCTCATCGGGCTGATCGGGCTGATCGGGCTCGCGGAGCAGGCGCCCGGCATGGGGTGACAGCGTTCGGGTTGTCGACGACAACGCCACCCGGTTGAATCGGCTGCACGCCTCAAGGCGTGTCAACAAGGAGCACATCATGCGATTTCGTCTCGCAGTGCTCGTCGCGGTCACGAGTGTCCTGACCGTCGCATCGCCGGCTGCAGCCGGTCCCCAGCCCACCGCGGCGCACTCCGCCGCCAACGACTGGGCCTTCGTGCAGCACCAGTTGTACGAGGTGTCGCTGCGCGAATTCGTCGTCACCTCGGCCGGCGGTGATCGCTGGTTCGATTGGAGCAGCGACGGCTGTTCGGCCCCGTTGGTGGGTGACACCGGGTTGTCGTTCAACTTCCGCGACTCGTGCCGCCGTCACGACTTCGGCTATCGCAACCTCAAGCTGTTGGAACGCCGCTACGGAGTGGGCGGCACGTACTGGAACGGCACCACCCGCCGGCGCGTCGACCAACAGTTCCTGGCCGACATGAAAGCGCACTGTCGCGCACGGGCCATCACCCTGCAGGGCTCGTGCCTCGTTTGGGCGCAGACTTACTACGCCGCGGTTCGCGTGGCAGGCGGGCCGTGATCGGCGGCTCCTGAACCAGGCTCACAGCGCGGGTGGCCTGTCGTCCTCTTCGTCATCGGCGAGGCCGTGGGCCACCCGTAGCAACTGGTGCAGCAGGCGCGCCGTCGCACCCCACACCGTCTCGTCGTCGAGTTCGAAAAAGTAGATCGGCCGTTCGCCCATGGCCGTGTGCCACCACTCCTCGCGGAACGTGCCGGGCTCGGTGAGGTCGTGCAGTGGCACCCATAGCACGCGATCGACCTCGCTGGTCTGGCCGCGCAATGGCGACGCCAATGGCAGTGGCTCGGCCACACGCCCGACGATCGGCACGATCCAGCTGCGGCTCACCCAGGTCCCGATCGGGTGCAACTGGCCCACCACTTCCACCGCACCGGGCGCGGGGCCCACCACCGCCTGGGCCGCGCGCACCGCGGGCGCCCCGGTCGGCTCGGCCGGGTGGAGGCGG
>JANONE010000210.1:0-2062 GCA_031420675.1 Ilumatobacteraceae bacterium
CTTGTACGCCAGGCCCAACAGTAGAATCTTGCTGCCGTTCAACGACTTGCGCTGTTGGTTCAGCATCGCTGTGACCCGCGAGTGCACGTAGTCGGGCATGTGCTCGTTGACGTCGTTGGCCAGCTCCACGAACCGGAACGTGTGGCCCAGGTGTTGCTTCACCCGCCACGCCAGGTAGCTGGGGTCGATGGGCAAGCAGTGGCCGCCAACCCCCGGACCCGGAGTGAACTTCATGAACCCGAACGGCTTGGTGGCCGCGGCATCGATGGCCCGCCACACGTCGACGCCCAACTCGCGGGCGAACATCGCCAGCTCGTTGACCAGTGCGATGTTGACGTGGCGGAACGTGTTCTCCAGCAGCTTCACCAGCTCGGCTTCGGCGGGCGAGCCCACCGGCACCGTTTGGTCGACCAGCGTGCGGAAGAACGCATCGACCGCAGCGAGCGAGGCCTCGTCGACACCGCTCACCACCTTCGGGGTGTTGACCAGACCGAACTTGGGGTTGCCCGGGTCGATGCGCTCGGGCGAGTAGCCCAGCGCGTACTCGCCGGCTTGCAGGCCCGAGCCGGCTTCCAGCACCGGTGCCAGCAGCTCGCTGGTGGTGCCGGGGTAGGTGGTGCTCTCCAGGATGACGCAGCAGCCCGGGCGCATGTAGGCCGCCAGTTGCCGGCCGGCGATCTCGATGTACGACAGGTCGGGCAGGCCCTCGCGCAGGGGAGTGGGCACGCTGATCACCGCCACGTCGAACCCGGCCAGATCGGCGGGGTCGGTGGTGGGCAGGTAGCCGGCGGCCAGCGCGGTTCCCAGTTCCGCGTCGCTGATGTCGCCGACGTAGCTGAGGCCCGCCTGCAACGCCTTCACCCGCTCGGTGGACACCTCGAACCCGACCACGGGGAAGCCCACCTGCGACGCGCGCATGGAAACGGGCAGGCCCACGTACCCCTGGCCGATCACCACGATCTTCGCCGTTCGATTCGCCAGGCGCGCCAGCAACTCGTCCAAGTCATACCCTCCGACGTTCGTACGCGTCGACGCTACTCCGCCATCCGCTCTCACAAACCGTTATCGGTGGCGAAGGCCGGCACCTAAAACAGCTCGACGTCGCCAAGGGTGAGCGCCCAGTTCGACAGCGGCGGCATTCCCGTGTCGTTCACGGCCCGCCAGGTGAGCACCGGGCCACCGCCGGGCAACGGCACGAAGAGCTTCGAAGCCCGCGGCCGGCCCAACCGGATGGCGTAGCTGCAACCCGCCTCGCGTGCCGTACGCGCCGCCAGTCGGTCGACCATCGGCCCGTCGCCGAAGCCGGCCACCACCGCCAGTTCGGTGGCCGAGCCACGCCGCCGGGCACGCACGATGACCGCCGCCTCGCCGTCATCGACCACCTGGTAGTGCAGCAGCGACCCGCCGAACCGCCACCGCAGGAACGCGTCGTCCACACGCGTGCGCACCTCGCGAACGTCGGCCGGTTCCGGCCTGCGCCCGGCCACGCCGCCACGGCGCAACCACTCCTCGATCGTCTCGCCCACTGCCATCGGCTGCGACCACCGCTCCGCCGGCACCCGCGACCGAACAGCCGCCAGCGCGCCCGTCGGCCCGGTGAACCGCACGGCCGCCGGCACGTGGCCCACCTCGCGCCAGCCCATCTTCAGGTACCCGGGCCGGCTCTGGCTGTTGGGCGTGTTGAACACGAAGTCGACGCCGTCGGCGCGCATCTCGTCCAACCCGAGCATGGTGAGCCTGGTGAACAGGCCCTTGCCCTGATAGTCGGGGTCGGTGGCCGTGTCGACGGCGCGCACGGCACGCAGGCGACGCCCTCCACGCTCGAACTCCCACCGCATGAAAGCCCGGAAGGCCACCACCCTGCCTGCATCGGTGGCCACCCACATCGGTGACGGGCCGAACGCGTTGTGGTCGTGCTTCCACGCGAACAGGGCCGGGTAGCGCGGGTCGCCGTCGCTGCCCAGGGACCGCGCCAGAAGGGCCAGCACCTCCTCGCGGTCGCTTCCTGTCGCGGGCCTGACCTCCAAGCCGACCGCTCGCGGCCGTGACACGGGCTGCGGGC
>JANONE010000211.1:0-1915 GCA_031420675.1 Ilumatobacteraceae bacterium
CGTCAACCCCGGCTCCGGACTATTGGAGATAGTCGGAGAACTCCTCGGCAAGCTCGGTGAGCGCTTCGACGGTCAGAATGTCGCGCCACGCGGGCTCCCCGAAGCCGACTACCCAATTCCGTGTCTGCGTCACCGCTGTTCCGAACACGCGACCGAGCGCTGCCGCAGCAAGTTCGGCCAGCGTGTCGGGCCCAGCAGCGAACGCGTGCGAGATCTCACCTGAGCGGTTGTGTGACTCGAGGAGCTTGTAAAGGTCCCAGGCGTCGGAGGCCCGCTTTCGGGCATCCGAGCGGTCCTGAATCGCGTGCAGCTTCATCGCGACGAGTGCTGCGGGCGATGCGACCGGCACTGTCTCACTGACGTCGCTGTTCACGACCGTGATCGTGCAATCGGTCGCCGACTCAAGTGCCCATCTGTGGGCCAACACGAACAGGCGCGCCCGCTCGGGCTGGACGTCGGCAACCTCGCTCGGCGTCACCGCCATGGTCTCGATGATCTCCACCTTGGTGTCCCCGACGAAGAGCCGGGTCGACGCCGAAGTGGGGTCGCGCTGCGCCAACTTCGCAGTGACTAGGTTGTCCGCCGCAACACCGCTGGTAGCCACGACCTCAGTACTCTCCTCCGACACCAGGTCGACGTCCTGCGTGGCCCGCTGCGGACCACCCGGTACTCGGCACAGGACGGCCATGCCACCGATGAGCGCGACCGGCACGCCGGCGTGAGTACGTACGAGACCGGCCGTCCGGACAAGTCGCGCCACCCGCCCATCTGAACTGTCGAGGAGGACGACGACATCACCAGACTCGCGTGTAGCCACTCGGGCTCCCCCAGTCCTCCAGGATCTCACGGCCACGCGACTTGTCCTGGGCGAGATCGAGCGCAACGACGACGGGATGGGCGAGCGGCCAATGGAGCCACGGCGTGGCCAGAGATTGATGTTGCATCTCGCGCTCGGCTGTGACGGCAGCCAAGCCTGCGCTGGCGATCGTGGCAGCGCGATCAGCCCAGCTCGCTGCACCGAGCCTTCGGACTGCTTGCCGCAGTGCTCGCGGGGTCGGCGCGTAGAGATCGGGCGGGCTGCCACTGCCGACCGCGATCGGCGCGCCCCAGGCCGCGGCCGCCACGTCACCGCTCACGACCCATCCACCGCCCGCCTCGTCGTCCATCACGATGTCCCCAGGTGATGGCTCGCGCGCTACTGGGTAACGAACGGGATGCCACACTTCGGCGACCGCCCAGAACAGCGCCGGCACCAAGGGCCGGCCGTCCGGTTCGACGAGCGCCGCGTCCCGCAACCTCGCAACTGCAGCGTGGGCGGAGGACGGAGAACAGCCGCTGCCACGCGCGAGTTCACGTACACCGGCCGTGCGGTCTGGGTGCATCAGGAGCTGCAGTGCCACACCCAGCCCGGCCCGACCGGTGATCGGTGCAGCAGGCCGGCCGAGGGTTCCTTCGCGCGGCATCGGTGTGAGTTCGGTGTCATTGATGCGGATGCCGGCAGCGCTGAACCACAGACGACCACGCCGGTCGAGATAACCCCAGCCCTTGTCACGAAGCAGTTGACGGGTGGCTTCGGGGATCTCGTCGGCCACCAGAACGCAGATCTCCTGCACCGCACTCTCGTGACGCCGCTTTCGGTTGGCCTCAACCAGGCGGGCGACCCGGGCAGGGTCGGCAACGCTCACTGCCTTGACCTCTACGACGACCCGCTGGCCCGGTCCCTCGACCACCAGGTCGGGATCCTGCTGATTGGAAGGGACGCTTGCATCGACTGCCGATGCAGCCAGGGCCTCCACGAGCGCACGGAGCGCCGCGTCGTGTAGCTCAGCGGCGGCGGTTCGCATAGAAGAGATGGTAGCTAAGTGTTCGATGTTCGGCAACAACCGATCACGAAGCACTTGATCCGGCGCACGAC
>JANONE010000212.1:0-1804 GCA_031420675.1 Ilumatobacteraceae bacterium
AACTCGGCCGGCGCCAGCAGCTGCGGCAGAATGGTATTGACCGACGACGACGCGAACGCGCGAGCCGTGCCGATCAACGCGAGCAGTGAGTAGATGGCCCAGATCGGTCCGAGTCGCTCACGCAGATTGCCCGAGCCCGGAGCCCCATGGTCACGGACCTGTCCCCCGAAGCGCTTGGCGCGAAGGTGGATGACACGGATAACGCAGAGTCAAGGCTCACTCCAGCGTAACCGACTGTGTCATCTGCGGCCCTGGCCGTGAGAATCGAGGTAATCCCGTAAGATCGCTGAAATGAAAATCGGTGTTCAGACCTGGGGCAGCGAAGGCGACATTCGACCGCTGGTCGCGCTTGGGCATGGCCTCGTGCAGCGGGGACACGAGGTCGAACTCGTCTACACCGACATCGCCAATCGGCGGTACGACGAGGTGGCCGCGGCGCTGGGAATGCGGGCGCGCGCGGTGGCGACGCCGGTGATCGCCGACGACAACGAGCTCTACGCCATCGGATTGCGCGCGATCAATGCCCGCAATCCCCTGGTGGATGGCAAGATCGTCGTCGACCGGCTGCTGAGACCCGTTGAAGATGCGATCTTCGCCGCCGCGGTCGACCTGTGCCGCCGCTCTGACATCATCGTCAGTCACCTGGTGCTCAACCAGGTCAGGGCCGCGGCGGAACTGGCCGGCAAGCCGGCCGTGAGCGTCACCTTCGCGCACACCATGGTGCCCTCGCGACACATCCGGCCTCAAGGCATGCCGCCACTGGGCGAGAGCGCCACTGCCGCGGCCTGGGCCCTGGGGCGGTTCGTGCTGAACCGCGTCATGCTCGGGCCGGTCAACGACTTCCGCCGCCGCGTCGGCGTGCCGCCGGCCAAAGACCTGTTGCTCGATGCCTGGGCCTCGCACCTGCTGAACCTGATTGCCGTGAGCCCCGCGATCTGCGCGGAGCAGCCGGACTGGCCGCGCTGGAACCGCGTCTGCGGCTTTCTCGCACTCCCCTCGACGTCACTCGAGCAGATCACGCCGGAGCTCGAGGCCTTTCTCAACGCCGGCGAGCCACCGGTCTTCATGGGCTTCGGCAGCCTCATGCCGGTCGGTTCGTCGTACCTCACTGAGTCGGTCGCGTTGATGAAAGAGGCGGCGCGCCTCGCCGGCTGCCGCGCGATCATCCAAGCCGAAATGCCGCCCGAACGCTCCGACCGCCTCGTCATCATCGGCCGCTGCCCGCACGCGCAGGTGTTTCCGCGCTGCGCTGCCGTGGTGCACCACTGCGGCGCGGGTACCACGCACACCACGCTGAAGGCCGGCGTGCCGTCGGTGGGCGTGCCACACGTGTCCGATCAGTTCGGCTGGGCGGAGGAGTTACAGAGACTCGGCGTGGCGCCGACGGTCGTGGTCCGCCGATCACTGACCGCTCCCAAACTGGCGCGCGGCATCACGGAGGTGCTGGCTGCCCCCGGCATGCGCAGCAGGGCCGCCGCGATTGCCGCCCGCATGAAAGACGACGACGGACCGGCGACGGCGGCGCTAATGATCGAGGAGGCGCACCGGACTTGGCTTGCCAACCCAAGCTCGCCACGGTCTTGACCGTACGAGCGACGAGGTTTACCGCGCCGAAGCTCGGCAAGCAACCAACCGAGCGAAGGCGGGCACGAGAATTGATAAGGACCATCCGAGAGGAATCAATGGTCACTACGAGTGGACAGCGTTTTGTACTCGCGGCCGTCTTTACTGCGTGTTTTGCCGCCATCTCGCCCGTCGCGGCGAGGGCACAGTCCTCAATAAGCTTCAGCGGCGGCGCCTCGAT
>JANONE010000213.1:0-3910 GCA_031420675.1 Ilumatobacteraceae bacterium
ACTTTCGCGTCGATTCGCCGGCGGATGGCGACACGCCCGTGTGCGACTACTTGCAGTCCCGACGATGACGCGGCAGTAGCTTGGGCGCCCGTGGATCTGCGTGAACGACCCGATGGCACCACTCGGCACCCATGGGAGACCAGTCGCGCCCGGTTCTTCCGCCGGCTGATCAGCACCCACGTCAGCCACGCGCCGTCGTCGGTGCTCGACATCGGTTCCGGCGACAGTTGGTTCGCGGCGGCGTTGCTCGACAGCCTGCCGGCCACCGCCGTGATCGACTGCTGGGACGCCCACTACACCGCTGCCGATCTCGCCGCGACCATCGACCCACGGCTGCACCGCACGGCGGCGGCACCCAGCACGCGGTACCCGCTCGTGCTCGCGCTCGACATGCTGGAGCACGTGCGCGACGACGCCGAGTTCGTCGCCGAGGCGATCGCCCCCACCGTGCAACCCGGAGGCTTGCTGGTCGCCAGCGTGCCCGCCTACCAGTGGCTGTTCACCAGCCACGATCAGGCCCTCGGCCACTTCCGCCGCCACAACCGCGCCAGCCTGCGGGCATTGCTGCAGCCGTCGTTCACGATCCTGCAGGAGGGCTCGTTGTTCATGTCGCTGGTGCCCCCGCGGGCGGCACAACGATTGGTCGAGCTCGTGCGGCCGCCTCGCCAGGCACCAGCGCAAGTGCAGTCGGGCTGGCAGCACGGCGCCACGTTCACCCGCGCCGTCGCGGGCGTACTCGATGCCGATGCTCGGCTCGGGCTGGCGGCGGCTCGACGACGCGTGCCACTGCCCGGGCTCAGCGTCTGGGCAGTATGCCGTATGGACGAGCGCGGATGACGCCCCTCGGCACCAAAGTGGCCATCGTCGTGCCCTGCTACAACGAGGCCGACAGGCTGCGGGTCGCAGCACTCGGTGAACTCGCCGACGCCGCCCGGTGCCACGTCGTTGTCGTCGACGATGGCTCCACCGACGCGACCGCAGCGATGCTGGCCGACGCCGCTGCAGCAGACACGCGGGTTCACGTCGTGCACCGAGTTCGCAATCGTGGCAAGGGTGAAGCCGTACGGCAAGGGTTGCTGTGGGCAGTTGCCGGCGGATACGACGTGGTCGGGTACTGCGATGCCGATTTCGCCACACCCGCGAATGAGCTCGCGCGTCTCGTCGAGGCGTGTCACGCGGGCAGCGTCGTCGTTCTCGGTTCACGGGTCGGCCTGCTCGGTCACCGGATCGACCGTTCACTGCCACGGCACTACTCCGGCCGCGTGTTCGGCACGTTCAGCAGCATCATCCTCGGCTTCCAGGTGTACGACACGCAGTGCGGCGCCAAGGTGTTCCAGGTCGGCCCCGCGTTGCGAGCTGCGATCGACCGGCCGTTCGCGAGCCGGTGGGCGTTCGACGTGGAACTGCTGGGCAGGCTGGCTCATCAACACGGCAGCGTCGCCGACTTCTTGGAGGTGCCACTGCTCGAATGGCACGATGTTGCCGGCTCGAAGCTGTCGCTGGGCGCCTCGCTGCGGGCCACCGCCGACCTGTTCCGCATTCGCCGAGCGCTCGTGCGCCATCGTCGGCTCAGCCGCGCGGTGTGAGCACGATCGCCACCATCAACGACCGTCGCCGCGTCACCAGTTCGTCCAGCCGCGCAGGGTCGGCGCGGGATTGTTGCAGGCCCTCCAACTCGGCACGCTGCGCCGCCGTCAGGCCATCGACGAAGGCAAGCACCGTCGACGCCGGATCGATCGCGAGCGCTGCATCGCGCTCCAACACCTGCACCGTCCAACGCTCGGTTCCCGACGCCCGCCGGCCCTCGCCCAACTGGCGCACGAACCCCTCGTCGGCGACCGTCAACGGCTGATCGTTGTCGAGCAGCACGAACAACACCGTGCCACTGAACGGCTCGGCGAAGCGCAGGTTGGTGGTGTCGAATTGTGCCGGTTCTTCGAGTTGCACGTCGTCCAACTGCTCGATCATCGCGGAGAGCACAGGGCGGTACTGCCGAAACGTCGCCGGACCGCCGTCGGTGAGGTGCGCCGGCAGGTTGAGCGCGACGAGGACGGCAATTGCAGCCATCGCCACCCGGCCGAGGGAGGGCGTGACCGCCCACCTCGCCGCCGCGACACGAATCGCCGCCGCGGCAAGTGTCCACCACAGCAAGGCGCTGATCGGCCACAGCCAACGCATCTGGTGCGGTGCGAGCCCGAGCGGGCCGAGGGGCAGCACCAGCATCGTCGCCAACGAGGCCACCACCGCCACGATGCCGATGACGAGCAAGTGGGCCAGCGACCGGTCGCCGATGACGCGCAAGCGATGCACCAACACCACCGCGACCGCGAGCACGGCGAACAGCGCCACGACAGCGAGGGCCAGCGGTGGCCACGACGTGACGTGGACGAGCCCATCGGCTGAGCGAGGTGTGATCGGGATCGAGTACTCGAACGACGGCCGCAGGAACCACGGTGGTATGGCGACGAGGCGAGCAACGAGGCGCACTCCGAGCCCGGCGCCGATGGCGTCGGACGACGACGAGCTGGCGCCCGCCAAACGGCTCAGGTTGCCCTTCCCCGGCCCGAAGAACTGCTCGTACAACGGCTGGCTCCAGCACACGACGGCGACGATCCCAGCAACTGCCGCAGAGCGGCGCCACAGCCCGCGTGGATCGGTCTCGGGCGAGCTCGGTGGTGCCCGCTGGGTGCGCACAGACCGCCAGCACAGCAGCAGCGCGGCGGCACCCACGGCTGCCACCACATACGTGAAGCTGAGGTGGGATTGCACGAGCAAGCTGGCGAGGCCGACCATCCAGGGCAGCGATCGCACCCGCCCGGCGGCGCTCCCCGCAGCGCACGCCAGAAAGGCGAGGAACGGCAGCAACAAGACGTGCGGTTGCCATGGGTCGATCAGCATCTCGCTCCCCATCGACCAACTCAGCGACACGCACGCGGCGGCCATCAGCAGCTCACCGCGGCGACCGGCCAGCACGCGACCCTGCCAGAGTGCGATCGCAATGGCTGCGCCGTTGATCACTGCCACACCCAGCACGGCGCCGGCACTGCCACCCAGGAGCTTGACGAACGGCGCCAGTGCATCGAACAGCAACGGGCCCGGGTTGTTGAAGTTGGTGTTGGCGGTCAGCGACGCCGACGTCCACGTGCCGAGCCACGGATGGTTGGACGTGAACACGTCGGCTGCCCGCAGCTCGATCAGGCCGTGATCACCGATCGGCACCCACCCCGCGCGCCAGGCGTGCAGGATGGCCGCCACCAACGGCAACAGCGTCAACGCCAACAACCCCGACGACGCAGTGCCCCACCGTTGCCACCATGACGCCCTCATCAATACAATCCTGGCGGCGCGATGAACACGGCCGTTGCTTCGCCCAGTATCAGCATCCGCACGAGCATCGGCTCCACCTTCGGCGGCAGCCGGGCATCAAGCGTTGCCCCCATCAGATTCGTGTCCACCAGTGCCGCCACATCATCGAGACCGGCCGCGCGCAGTCGATCGATCGCGTCCTCGCGGAGATGCGCGAACTCCTCCAGTTCGGCGGCAGATCGCGGCTCGAAAGCGGCCACCTCCACCACGCCCGGCTTCGCCCGCCACTCGGCGATGTTCACACCGGTGACCAGTGCCACCTCAGCAGTGGCATGCGCCGGATCGATGATGCGCTGCCGGGTCACCGGCACCCGGAACGTGGCGTAGGCCCGCGCGGTGAACCCGCGACGCTCGAGCTCGTTGATCAACCCATAACCCTGCGAGCCGAAGTAGTACGCGTCCTCCCAGATGACGGCGTACACACCGGCGGGTCCGTCGGCCGCACCCACGCTGTCGCGCAAGGCGGTCACGGTGGGGTCGATGACGGCGTTCAGTACTCGCGACAGGCGGGCCTCCGGCGGGTCGACAGTGGCTGCGTCGCGCA
>JANONE010000214.1:0-1961 GCA_031420675.1 Ilumatobacteraceae bacterium
GGGAGCCGGAGCCGTTGCGCTTCATCGGCATCAACACGATGGCGTACCTCCCGATCGGCGCCGACCGACACGAGGAGCGGTGTGGGGAACCGTCGAAGTGGCGCGAGGCGATCATGAGCCGCCTCCTCGGCCACTGACACCGGGCGTGCTGCGCGTTCAGGCGGGCGTCGGGTACTCGGCCGGGGGAATGTCGGCGAACAGCCAGGTGTCGAAGAAGTCGGTCAACGACTGACCGGCCACGTCCTGGGCAAGGGCGACGAAGTCGGCGGTCGTGCGCGAAGTGCCGTTGTTGTCGGCCACCCATCGTTGCAGGATCTGGAAGAAGGTGGCGTCGCCCACGGTCAGTCGCAGCGCATGCACCACAACCGCACCACCGTCGTAGCTGTTGTAGCCGAACATGTCGTCCAGCCCTGGGTCGGCCGTGCTGCCGGGCGGCCTGGCGAAGAGCGCATCGGCTGCCGACTCCTGAACGCTGCGCAGACCGGCTTCTTCGAACCACATCCATTGTCCGTAGGTGGCGAACGATTCGGCCAACCAAATGTCCTGCCAGCGAGCGGGCGAGATGGCGTTGCCGAACCACTGATGGGCCAGCTCGTGCGCCAGCAGCAAGTGCTCCGTCGACCCCAGTTGCCCGCCGGCGAAGTCGTCGCGGCTGAACAGCGACCGCTCTTGCGTTTCCATTGCGAGCCCGCTGAAGCTGTCGGTCATGGCGAGGCCGTAGCGGTCGAGCGGGTAGCGACCGAAGTACTGCTCGAAGAACTCGATCATCTCGGGCGTCACGTCGAGGAACGGTTGCATCGTTGCGCGATCGTCGCGAAGGATGGCACTGAGCAGCGGTAGGCCGTGGGGCCCGACGCCGTCGACCAGCTCGTAGTCGCCGGTGAGCAACTGGATCAGGTACGTGGCCATCGGGCGGCGCTGCTGCCACACCCACACTTCCTGCCCTGCTTCGGTGCGGTGATCGGCGAGCGCGCCGTTGGCCACCGCGGTCACGCCTGCCGGCACCGTGAGAGTGAATTTGTAGGTGGCCTTGTCACTCGGGTGGTCGTTGGACGGCAGCCACGTGCGCGCCCCGTCGGGTTCGTTCAGGACGTATGAGCCACCGGGTGTGTTGAACCATCCGCTCGGCAAGCCGACAGCGGAGGTGAGCGGCGAGACGTCTTGGCTGTAGGCCACCTCGATGCGCAACTCGTCGCCGCTCTTGCCCGGTTGCGGCAGCGTGATACGGAGTTCGGGGCCATCAGCGACGGCCGTGGCCTCGACTCCGTCGACCGTCACCTGCGACACGACCGGGCCGGCAGCATCCAGCGTGATCTCGCCACGATCGGATGTCAGCATCACGTCGAGGCCGACGGTGCCGTCGATCGCGTCGGCAGTCGGGTCGTAGGCGAGGGCCACGTCGTAGTGCTGCACGTCCAACCCTGGATTTCCCAATTCGGGGAAGAGCGCATCGCCGACACCGTCGCCCGTGTCGTCGAGCGGCACGCTCGACTCGAGACTCGACTCGACAGGCGTCGATTCGTTGGTGGTCGGCTGGGGTGTGGTGGCCGGTGGTTCGATTGCGAGTGTCGTGCGGTCGACTGACACCTGTTCAGCAGTCTCGGTGCGCACGCCCGGGTCCGCGCCACACGCTGTCAGGAGCAGCGCCGCGGCCGCGGCGACCACCCGGCGAGTCATCGCGTGTCGCCGAACGCCGCCCACACCATCATCGGTGCAGCGTACTGTCCGCCACAGTGGCCCGCAGCCGCACGGTGAACACAGAGTCGCCGGAGAGCACGGCGCCGCGACCGAACAGGCGCCCGCACTGCCAGTTCGACAGGCCCAGTTCGGGTTGGGCGAGGGCGAACTGGCCATCGACCCAGCGGGTGAAACCGTCGCCGACGAATGGTGCATCGACCGCTCGGTAGAACGCATCGTGTTCGGCGGCATCGCTACTGATGAGCGAGGCGATGAAGTGGGGG
>JANONE010000215.1:0-1539 GCA_031420675.1 Ilumatobacteraceae bacterium
CACCGTGTTCACGTGGGGCCCCAGTCCGAAGCCGGGCAAGCAAGCGAAGTCCGCTACCAAGAAGGAGTCGGCAAGGTGAGCACCCTCGACATGTCTGAAGCCATCAAGATGTTGGCTAACGAGAAGAACATCTCGGTCGACACCTTGTTGCAAGTTCTCGTCGACGCGCTTGCGCTCGCGTACAAGCGTCGCCCTGGCGCGGCACCCGAGGTTGAGGTGCACGTCAACCCCGACACATTCGAATTCACGTTCATCGCCTTCGACATCGATGACGATGGCAACTGGGTAAACGAGCGCGACGACACGCCGAAGAAAGAAGAACTTGGCCGCATCGCCGCGCAAACGTTCCGTCAGGTGATGAGCCAGAAGATTCGCGAAGCCGAGCGCGATCGCAAGTTCGAGGAATACGCCAATCGCGAAGGCGACATCGTCACCGGCATCATCCAGCAGGCCGACGACCGATATACCCTCCTCGACCTCGGTCGGGTGGATAGCCTGCTGCCCAAGGCCGAGCAGGTGCCCTTCGAGCGTCCGACCCCCGGGGACCGGGTGAAGGCCTACATCGTCGAGGTGCGCAAGACCGCCAAGGGCCCCCAGATCGTCGTCAGTCGCACCCACCCGGGCCTGATCAAGCGCTTGTTCGAGCTGGAAGTGCCCGAGATCGCTGACGGCATCGTCGAGATCAAGGGCTGCGCTCGCGAGCCCGGGCACCGCACCAAGATCGCGGTGTGGAGCAACGATCACAACGTGGATCCCGTCGGTGCGTGCGTGGGCGCCCGCGGCGGCCGCGTGCGTATGGTCGTCAACGAGCTCCGCGGCGAGAAGATCGACATCGTGCCGTTCAGCGAGGACCTCGCCGATTTCGTGGCGAAGGCGCTGTCGCCGGCCAAGGTCGTCGCCGTCATCATCAGCGATGACGGCACCCAGGCCGACGTGATAGTGCCCGACAACCAGCTCAGCCTGGCCATCGGCAAGGAGGGTCAGAACGCCCGCCTTGCCGCCCGCCTCACCGGTGTGCGCATCGATATCCGTGGTGAGACCGAGCCGGTCGACGGCCTCGACGACGATGCCGACTACGAAGAGGGCGAGTGGGTTGCCAACTCCGAGACCGGTGCCATGGAGTGGCACGCGGCCGACGGCACCATCCTCACCCAGGAACAGTGGACCGAGCAGGCCGCAGCTGTGTCGATGGAGGGCGCGCAAGTCGCCCCCGCCGAGACTGCACCGGCCGACGCCGACAACGAGCCGGCCCCGGCCGGCAACGAGAAGGAAGCAGGTGGTGACCACGCCTGACACTCGTTTCGCAGCACCGCTGCGCACCTGCATCGGCTGCCGCCGGCAACGGCCGCAGTCGCAGCTGGTGCGTTGTGTCGTCGGCCCACAGGGCGCCACCGTCAGCCGCACCGCGGCCGGCAGAGGTGCCTGGTTGTGCTCGACGACGTGCTTTCACACGGCCGCACGCCGCAAGGCGTTCGACCGGGCATGGAAGCACTCGGTGCACCGTTCGCAGAGTCGATTGCGTACAACCTCGATCCGTCG
>JANONE010000216.1:0-2910 GCA_031420675.1 Ilumatobacteraceae bacterium
CTTGACACGCATTCCAGCCGCTCCTTTCGCCTGTCCCAATGCCCGCCATCCGCTTTGACAACATCAGCAAGGTCTATGCGGGCACGACGGCCGTCGTCCAACTCGACGCCGGGCTGCCCATGACCGGCGTGCCCGATGATGACTTGCTCGAGTACCTGGGCGTCGGTTCCGACATCACGCCCGAGCAAGCGGACGAGGCGCGCCAGATCGGCGCCTCAGCGAAGGGGCGGCCGATCATGGCCATGCGCTATGGCGACGGTCCCAGGACCGTACTCGTCGTCGGTGTGACCCACGGCGACGAGGAGGGCGGCCTCCGGGTCCTCCGGCGAGTGAGGTCGTTGCCACTGCCCGAAGGGATCACGCTGTGGGTCGTCCCCACCATGAACCCCGATGGCCTCGTCGCCGACACCCGCTTCCTGGCCAATGGCGCCAACCCGAACCGACAGGCGCCGAACGAGCTCGAGCAGCGGGCCGTCTACGACTTCGCTCTTGCCACCCGGCCGTCGTTGACGGTCTGGTACCACCAGAACTACGGCTGGGTGGGCGGTTCGGGCGCGTCAACGGCGCCGGCGAGGCAATACCAGGCGCTGACCGGGCTCGGCACCTTGAAGCGCAGCGGGGACTGCGCCGCCGGATTCATGTGGTGCCCGATCGACGAAGCGCTCGGCAGCAGCTCGATCCTGGTCGAGCTGCCCGACGTGCTCACGCCGGCTGCCGTCCAGCTTCACGCGCTCGCGCTGCTCGCGGTGGCATCGGGCCACGCTCCCTGACTACGCGTTGGCCTAGCAGTGCGCCACCGCACAACACCCAACTCTCAGACGCGTCGTCCGTTGGCAGGTTTCGGCGCGATCGCCCGGCTCTCTCGAACGCACACGTACTCGACGAAGGCTCCGTCGCGCCCGCCGAACACATCGTCGCCGACCGCGAACTAGGTGACATCCTTGCCGACGGCTTCGACCTGACCCGCGAAGTCGACGCCCAGTCGGTTGCTCTTCGGGCTGCGGAGGCCGAACGCCATCCGGCCGATGTACGGCCTGCCCGTCACGGTGTACCAGTCCGCGAGGTTCAGCGACGACGCCCGAACACGCACGAGCACCTCGTCGTCCTCAGGGACCGGCGTGTCGACCGCACGTACCTCGACACCGGCCGGTGGGCAGAAGCGGTCGCGAACGGCTGCCTTCATCGAACTCACCGGCCCTTCACGATGAGCACGACGTTTCCGGTCTTCTGGCCCGTCTCGACGTGCCGAGTGGCCTCGACCACGTCCTCCAGTGGGTAGGTCCGGTCGATCACCGCTCGGTACTCGCCTGCGTCGATCAGCTCCTTGAGGAAGACGACGTCCTCCTTCTTGTACTTGCCCACCGGGAGTGTCGCCCGCTTCTTTCCGATGACCCGGGTCAGCAAGGCCAGAAAGGGTACGTGCCACATGAACCCGAGATCGGTCGTGATGTAGAACCCGCCCGGCTCGAGCGAGCGCCGGCACCGCCGGAACGAGTGCTTGCCGACGGCGTCGAAGATGACGTCGTAGGTCGAACCGTTCTTGGTGAAATCGTCCGTCTCGTAGTCGATGACGTGGTCGGCTCCGAGCGATCTGACCAGCTCGACGTTCTTGGTGTTGCACACCGCCGTCACGTCGGCCTCGAGGTGTCGGGCCAGCTGCACTCCTGCCGTTCCCATGGATCCAGAGGCGCCGTAGACCAGGATGCTCCGCCCCTTCCGGAGATCCGCCCGCTTCAGGCACGTGCGAGCGAGCAACGCTCCGTCGCAAACCGCCGCAGCCTCTTCGTGGGTCATGCCACTCGGCTTGTGGGCCAGCGCGCCGGCCTCGCGGACGCACACGTACTCCGCGTTCGCACCCGATTTGGCGCCGAAGACCTCGTCGCCGACCGCGAACTCGGTGACCCCTGCGCCGACTTCAGCGACAACTCCGGACAGCTCGGTGCCGACGGTGCGTTCCCTCGGCCTGAGTAGGCCGGTGAAGATCCGCGAGAAGAACGGGTGGGAAGCGCGGTAGGCGCAGTCGCTGCGGGTGATGCTCGACGCGTGCACCGCGACCAGCACCTCGTTCTCCTTCGGGACGGGTCGTGCGACGTCATCGATCCGCAGCACCTCCGGGCCTCCGTACCTGTCGTGGACAACGGCTCTCATCGGGTCACTTCCTCTCCTCGGTGCGCTGCAGAAGATGGATCGGTCCGCCATACTTCCATGCCCGCCCCACCCGAAAGAGCTCGGCTGGCCTGCCCCCGGTTCTCCGTTCGATCGAGTTCGTTCACCGGGCGGCCGCCGGGTCGGCACGGTCACCCGCCGCTACTCGACCCGTGAACTGATGGCCTTGGAGCAACGGATCATCGACCTCACTCATCGCCGCGGCCGGCAGTCGCAAGACCTACAGCCTCAACCTCGCCCGCGAGATGATCCCGGGGTGCTTCACTGATGGTCAGCGCGACGATGCCGACACTCAGAGGTCGAGGGTCCAGATTTACACCGAGCGATGCGGGGGTCACCGCGTTGGCACCTTCGATTGTCACGACCAGGTTGGCTGTCCGAGAAGTTTGAGGGGATGTGAGGGCTTCGTAATGCCGAACCCCGGCTTGCGTCTCGTCGACCTGGATCAGCGTCTCAGCATTGACCGACACACGCAGTGGCGAGACCTGCCTGCCGGCCGCCAGGAAGGGGACAGCGTCGAGCTGTACCACGAATCGTTCCTCCGCACCGCCCACGGACTCGTCCTGCGCGATCGGAAGCACGACTCTGAAGGCCTCGGCACCCAGCCAGAGTCCCCAGTCCTCCGCCCCATGACCGCCGGAGAACTGGTACCGATACACCGTTCCATGTGCCGCGAACGAGAGAGGAGTCCCCAACAGGTACACCGAGGTGGCTCGCAGCTCGGCAAGCTCTGTTTCAGCTTTG
>JANONE010000217.1:0-6381 GCA_031420675.1 Ilumatobacteraceae bacterium
GCCGGGCATGTTGCGTGGCATCTGGGGCGACCCCGAGCGTTACCACGACACGTACTGGAGCCGCTTCGAGGGCCGCTACTTCGCCGGTGACGGGTGCAAGCTCGATGAAGGCGGCTATCTGTGGCTGTTGGGGCGGGTCGACGACGTGATGAACGTGTCGGGCCACCGCATCAGCACTGCCGAAGTGGAAAGTGCGCTGGTCAGCCACCCATCGGTCGCGGAGGCTGCGGTGGTGGGCGCCAACGACAACACCACCGGTCAGGCGATCATCGCCTACGTCACCCTGCGCGTCGGTCTGGAGGTACCGGTCGACGTGCTGCGGAATCACGTTGCTCGCGAGATCGGTGCCATCGCGAAACCGAAGGCGATCTTGTTCACGCCCGATCTTACCAAAACACGCAGCGGCAAGATCATGCGGCGGCTGTTGCGCGATGTTGCCGAAGGCCGCAATCTCGGCGATACCAGCACCCTGGCCGACGCCAGCGTGGTCAACGAGCTGCAACGTCGGGCCGCCGAGGCGCCCACCGAGGATTGATCCGTTCGCGTGCGCTCAAGAAACTGCAGCGCCGGCCGATATCTCCTTCGTGGCAATCGACGAGACGAAACTGCCCATCAGCTCCGTTGGTGGGCAGAACGACGAGACCGACGCAGACAACGCTGAATCGCGCTCCTCGGCCGATGACTTCCAGCTGCGCCTGGATTCGCCCCTGTTCCATCGCGATGCCGGCATGTCAGCTGCGCATGCGCCGCAACTCCGTGAGCTGACGTGGGAACACGTCGTACGACCGAACCAGCAGGTGTTGACCCACGAGTCCAACGAGTTGCTTGCCGACGAGTTAGCAGCGCGGCGGCCGGTGACGGATCCATCGACGCCTTCGATCGAATCGCTGTTGGCACAGACCCGCGTGGCGGCCGTCCAAATCCGCTCGACCGACGCGCTCGAGCCGACCGAAGCGAGCCTGCCAGTGGCGCAACCGGTCATCGAGGACCGTGGCCTGAGCATCCCCGAGCCCGAGCCGCCGGCCGCCTCTCTGACCTACGCCCACGTGTCGCCGGTGCGTCCCGGTGCCGGGTCGGCTGTCGAGGCGGAACTGAATCGCCTGGCGTTCCTTCCCGATCACGAGGCGGAAGTCGGGCCCGTCGTGGTGCCTGTGATCGCCTCCACCGAGCAACACTCGACGTCGAGGGCGCCGGTTTTGGCCCACCAGGAGATGTTTTTGCCCCGGAAGCCTCCTGCGCCGGTGCCACACCGGGTGAACCCCGTCGAACTGGCGAGCATCGCCGCTCCACTGCACAGAAAGAAGAAGCGACACGTCCTGCGCCGTCTGTTGACGCTGATCGTGCTGTTCGGGATGGTCGGCGGCGGCCTGTTCGCAGCTAAGTACTACCTGCTCGACAAGCCCTGGTCGGACGGCCTCAAGCCACTCGTCGACGAGGTGGAGAAGACTCGCGGCCTGTCGTTCGATCATGCGATCGTCGTCACCACGCTCCCGGTCGACGAATATGCGGCGAAGCTGGCGACTCTGTCGCTCGGCATCACCGACGAGAACTCCGCGATGGTTGCCGGCGAGTGGCGTTCGCTCGGCCTGCTGAACGGCGCGCTCACCGTGCGGTCGATCGGTATGGCCGCGATGCCCGATTCACCTGCGTTCTACGACGCGACCTCGGAGACGATCTTCGTCGCCGATGGCCTGCCGACCGATCTCTACCGGTTCGGGATGCAGCGGGCGCTCACGCTGGCGCTGCTGGATCAGCAGTACGGCTGGAGCGAGCAGCTGACGGCCGCGGCCCCCTCGGTCGTTCGCGGTACCCGGGCGTTCTACGACGCCGATGCACTCGCTACAGCGGTCGAGCTGACGACTGCGCCCGAACGCACCAACATCGTCACCCAGATCTTCGGCTTGTACGGCACCTATCAGATCGCAGCGTCACCGTCGCCGTTCGCCACCGCAGTCTCGGGCCGGTTGGGTCTCGCCTTGCGCCCCTACTTCGAATCGATCCCGAACACCGAGCGAGGGACGGTCGCAACAAGCGTACGGCTCAGCGACGGCCAGGTGCTGGACATACGGCGGTTGGTGTCCGGAGCGGCCGAAGTGCCGGGTGCTCAGTCGCGGGGAATGTTGTACTGGTACCACGCGCTGGCGAGCCGCATCGGTGAGGACACCGCGTGGCAGGCGGCGCTCGCGTGGCAAGACGACGAGGTGTCGGTGGTGAATGGTGCCAACGGTCCGTGCGTGGTCGCGCTGGTGCAGGTCGATCCGGCATCGCTCGACAGCGTGACGGCCGCCTTCCAGGCCTGGGCAGCCGCAGCACCAGGAGTGTCGGCGACCACGGTCGCTCCGGCAGCCGGTGGATCGGTCATGCAACTGCAGATCAACGCTTGCGATCCTGGCCCGGGTGTGGCGACCAACGACGGTCACGGATACCTCGCCCTGGGCGGCGCCCCGTTGCGAGCAGAGCAGTACCGCCAGTTGCTCGTCGCCCAGCCGGCGCTGCCGCCGGCACAGGCGGCATGCGCGGTCTACGGAGGCGACAGCGTGTCGCTGGCCGATGAGCGGGGCGTGATCGACAACGCCGACGGCTGGCCGGTCCCCGCCGCCCATCCGATACCCGATCCCAACCGTCTCGGCTGCGCCCCCGCCTGACAGAATGACTCGCGCGCCCCGTCGACGACGGGGCGGTGCTTCAGTCGCGGAAGTTGTTGAACTGCAGCGGGATGCCCAGGTCGGCCGCCTTCAGGAGTGCGATCACAGCCTGGAGGTCGTCGCGCTTCTTTCCGTTGACCCGCACTGTTTCGCCCTGGGTCTGGCTGCTGATGCCCTTGGGGCCCTTCTCCTTGATCATGCGATTGATCTCGCGGGCCTTGTCGCTGCCGATGCCGACCTTGAGCGTGACCACCTGGCGCACGGTGTTCTGCGTGGCCTCTTCGATCTTGCCGTACTCGGTGCCCTTCAGCGACACACCGCGCTTGACCAGCTTCTCCTCCACGACGAGGCGCAGGGCTGCCAGTCGGTCTTCGCTGACGGTGCGCAACGTGAGCACGAGGTCGGAGTGCTCGATGGAGGAGTCGGTGTTCTTGAAATCGAAACGAGTGGCGATCTCGCGCTGGGCCTGATCGATTGCGTTCTTCACTTCTTGGCGATCGATTTCGGAGACGACATCAAAGCTGGACATGCCCCAAGCGTAGTGACACGAATCCGACCTTTGGGAACGAGGCGGTTGGCGCTAGCCTCACTCACCGCTGATGGGTCGGTGCCCGAGTGGCCAAAGGGAGTTGACTGTAAATCAACCGGCACAGCCTACGTAGGTTCGAATCCTGCCCGGCCCACCACAGATCGCCAGGTCCGCCGGGCCTGGCGATCTCGCTTTTTAGCCGTCCGCCCTGTTCAGTGGTTCCCCCTCATGATCCTCATCGACGCTGCCGGTCTCACGGCCACCCGCCCCAATCGTCCGCTCTTCGCGGATGTCTCGCTGACGCTCGGCGACGGCGACCGTGTGGGCGTCGTGGGCATCAACGGCTGCGGCAAGAGCACCCTGCTGCGCATGCTCGCTCGTGAGGCCTTCCCCGAGGCGGGTGAGGTGCGCTGGGGCCGCAACGCGCGCGTGGGCTTCCTCACTCAGCAGCCGGAGCTGCCCGCGGGCACTGCGCGCGATGCCGTCGGCGCCGGCTGGGAGGGCGAAGCGATGCTCGACCGCCTGGGCATGGCGGCGCTGGTGGACAGCCGCACCGACGAGTTGTCGGGCGGCCAGGCCAAGCGTGTGGCACTCGCCCGGCTCCTGGTCGGCGAGTACGAGGTCTTGATCCTCGACGAACCCACCAACCACCTCGATCTCGACGCGATCAAGTTTCTCGAAGAATGGCTGGCCGCCTACCGCGGCGGCCTGGTGTTGGTCACGCACGACCGGCACGTGCTCGATCGCGTGACGACCAAGGTGCTCGAGATCGACCGCGGTACCGCCTATCTGCACATGCCGGCGGGCCGCCACGCGGGCTCCGGCTACGCGGCCTACCTGGCCGGCAGGGCCGAGCGCGAGGAGCGTGCCGAGGCCGCCGAGCAGGTGCGCAAGAACCTGGCCGTGCGCGAGCTGGCGTGGCTGCGCAGAGGTGCGCCGGCCCGCACCGCCAAACCGAAGGCGCGCATCGCAACCGCCACGGCGTTGGTGCAGGGTCGCGCCCAGGCTGCCGCGAGAGAAGGCGACCTTGCCCTGTCGATGGGTTCGCAGCGCCTCGGCTCGAAGGGCATCGAGGTGCGCGACATCTCGTTCAGTTGGCCCGACGGCACACCCGTCCTGGGTGGTGTGACGGTGGCCTTCGAGCCGGGCGACCGGGTGGGCATCGTCGGCCCGAACGGCGCCGGCAAGTCGACGTTGCTCGACCTGGTGGCCGGTCGTCTCACCCCCACCGGTGGCGAGGTGGAGTGCGGTATCACCGTCAAGATCGGCTACTACGACCAGCTCGGTCGCGGACTCGATCTCACCCAGCGCGTGCGCGAGGCCGTGGCCGGCAACAAGGGCGATCCCTCGCTGGCCGACGTCACGCTGATGAAGCGCTTCTGGTTCGACGGCGACGCCCAGTTCGCGCCGATCGGCACGCTCAGCGGTGGCGAGCGTCGTCGGCTGCAATTGTTACTCACCCTGGTGGAGCAACCCAACGTGCTGTTGCTCGACGAGCCCACCAACGACCTCGATCTCGACACCCTGCGTGCATTGGAGGACTTCCTCGACGACTGGCCCGGCATCGTGGTCGCGGTCAGTCACGACCGATCCTTCCTCGACAGGGTCACCGACGAACTGCTGGCCCTCGACGGCCGGGGCGGCGCCGACTGGATCCGTGGGGGAGTGGCAACGTGGCTCGCCGCACACCAGGCGACGTCGAACGTGCCACAGCAATCCGGGCGGTCGGGCGGCCAGTCGAAGGCGCCGGCGGCTCCACCCGTGATCAGGCGAGCGGCTGCGCCCAAGCCGACGGCCAACCGCAGCCCCTCCACCGTGCGCCGTCAGCTCGGCCAGGCCGAACGCGACCTGGCCGCGGCGAACGCCAAGCGCGACGCCGTGCTGCTCGAGCTGCAGAGTGCCCTCGACCACCGCGAGATGGCCGCTCTCGGCGACCGCCTGACCAAGTCGCAAGAGGCCGTCGATACCGTCGAGGACATCTGGCTGGCGCTGGCGGCGGAGGCCGAAGCCCTCGGCCTCGCGCTCTGAGAGCAACGAACTGCTGGGCCTACAGCAGGCGTTGCATCAGGACGACGTCGTGCCAGCGGCTGAACTTGCGGCCGACTTCGCGTTCGATGCCGACGAGTTCGTAGCCGCAGCGGCGGTGCAGTGCGATGGATGCCTCGCTGGTGGCGTTGATTCGGGCGAAGACCGCGTGGAAGCCCGAGAGTTCAGCGGTGGACAGCAATTCTTCGACGAGCAGCCGACCGATGCCCTGGCCATGACGGTCGCGGCGTACGTAGACCGAGTTCTCGACGCTGGTTCGGTACGCAGCGCGCTCCTTGTACGGCGATAGCGCGCCGAAGCCCACCACGACTCCTGCGTCCGCGTCGACGGCCACGATTGTGGCGAACGCCCCCGACCTATCCGCCAGCCACTCCTGTTGCTCAGCAAGGCTGCGCGGCACAAGGTCGAAGGTGGCCACCGTGTGCATCACTTCGTAGTTGTAGATCTCGCGGAGCTGCTCGGCATCGGCCAACGTAGCGAGGCGCAGCATGATGGTGGGCGCGACATCTGACGCGGGATCTGGCACGGCAATCGAGGGTAGCGGGCCGGACCGAGCGCGATCGCGCAAGTTGTTGTGCGATTACCAGAATCCCGTGGCCGCGCGTGGGATGCCGCCGGTATCATCACCAGTCGGTTTCGCGGTCTTGCCGCGCGCCAAGGCCCTCTTAGCTCAGTAGGTAGAGCAACGCCATGGTAAGGCGTAGGTCGTCGGTTCGACTCCGACAGAGGGCTCGACCAAAACGGTCGGGGGCATACCCCGTCCGGTCCAGCAAGGCCCTGGCGGCGTAGCTCAGTTGGTCAGAGCATCCGGCTCATAATCGGAAGGTCACCGGTTCGAGACCGGTCGCCGCTACAAGAAGCAATCCCAGAAATCGACCATACCAACCACGTCACAGGAGAAGGTCTCCAATGAGCAAGGCCAAATTCGAGCGCACCAAGCCACACGTCAACATTGGCACCATGGGTCACATCGACCATGGCAAGACCACGTTGACGGCCGCTATTTCAAAGACCCTTGCTGAGAAGGGGTTGGCGAAGTACACGCCGTTTGATCAGATTGATAAGGCGCCGGAAGAGAAGGCGCGTGGTATTACGATCTCGATTGCGCATATTGAGTACGAGACGGTGAATCGTCACTATGCGCATGTTGATATGCCGGGT
>JANONE010000218.1:0-1548 GCA_031420675.1 Ilumatobacteraceae bacterium
CGGATCTCCGGCTTTGATGTCCACGCCGCCCAACACCGTGTCGACGGTGGCATAGCGATCCACGCGGACGGCAGCCGGTTCAAGGCGCAGCGACTCTTCCACCACTGCCTCCACGAGCGTGCGGTCGTTGCGAACCTTGGCCAGCAGGTTGGCGTCTGCGAGCAAATGGTGAAGGGCGTTGGCGGTCATGCCTTCGCTGGTCTCGATGCCTCCGAACAGGAACACGGCGGCGTTGGAGATGGCCTCATCGGTGGTGAGGTCTTCGGTCGCGTCGTCCAACCAAGCACCGGGCGCCTTTGCGGCACGAAGCAACTCACCGGCCAGGGCGTGGTACGCCGTTCGTGCATCATCGCTGACTTCTGCGCCCAGCGACACCTCGCCGACGGCCGCGACGAGCCGGTCGTACCAGCTGAGCAGTTGCTCGACGGGTACACCGTCGAGACCGATCGCGCCCGCCGCGACGCTGACGGCGATCGGACCGGCGAGCTCTCGCCGTAACTCGGCGGCACCTTTCGGCGCGAGCGCCTCGACCAATCGCCGTGCCAGCGGATCAACAGGCTGCGGCACACGCGGCAGCGTAACCATGGATCTGCGTACGATGCCCCGCATGAGCGGTTCGCTTTTACATCGCACGGCGATCTCCGCCGCGTGGGCCGACTACGGCGATCACCGCACGATCGTCGCCGACGACGAGGTGAGCGCCAACGTCTCCACCAATCGCGTCTACCGGCTGTATCTCGACGATGGCAGCACAGTGGTGGGCAAGGTGTCGTCCTACGGCTCCTACTTCCTCTTCTACGAGGATCACGACCGGCTCAACCGCTGCGCGCGGCTTCTGGAAGACACCCGTTTCAGCGGCATGCTCGCCGAGGTGTGGCGTCGCGAAGACGGCCGCATCTTCACCTGGTACAACCAACGGATGTGGGCCGTCTTCTACGACGACGTGCCCCGTCGCGAGCAGCTGCCGCGTGTGTTGTCGGTCGACCAGGTGCGCAACCTGGGCCGCGAGATCGCCGAGTTCCACCTTGCGTGCACCGACCTGGCACCGAAGATCCCCGCGGGCTCCAAGACGGTCAAGAGCGACGCGATCCACCTCCTCGACCTACTGGAGAGCCCCTTCGCCCCGCGCAACTTCGAGCTGCCACCCGAGTCGATCGGCGTCCTGTGGAAGCACACCCACCGATTCCTCGAGCGGCTCATCGAGGTGGGCTACGACGAGTGGCCCAAGATCCCGGTGCTGATCGACTGGAACCTCGGAAACTTCTCGGTCGCCACCGATCCCGACGGATCGTTCCGCCTGTTCAGCCGGTGGGACTACGACTGGTTCCGCATCGAGCCGCGAGCGATCGACTTCTACTTCCTGTCGCGGGTGTCCAGCAGCACCGGCGATCGCACGCGTTTCAGCTACGGCCCGCACACGCTGGTGGAGCCGACCTTTCTCGAGTTCCTCCGCTCGTACCGAAGCGTCTTCCCGATGACCGACGAGGAAGTCATGTTCCTGCCCGAGGCCTACCGCTTCTTCATCCTCAACTACGTCGTGCGCGAGGG
>JANONE010000219.1:0-3628 GCA_031420675.1 Ilumatobacteraceae bacterium
GACTACGCCACCCAGCAGTCGCGATACGCCTGTGTCGAGGCCGGTGCCCGCCGTGACCACAGTGGAGAAATTGGAGCCGAGCGCGATGAAGGCGCCGGCCAGGACACCGAGGGGGATCAACCGTCGCATCGGTGCACTGGCTTTGGTGACGCCCACCTGTTCGGCCTTGGCCGCCATGTCGGCGGGGAGCAGTGCGTCGAGCAAGGCTTCGGTGCCGGGCATGCGTGCACCGTAGACCGCCTCAGGTTGCTGATCAGGGTCTTTCGGCTTGCGGAGCATCCAACGCGGCCGCCGCCAGCCGTCCGATTGGCCGGAACTTGACCCGTGGGTCAATACTGGAGACATGGACTTGAGCTACGCACCGGAAGCAGAGCAGTTCCGCACAGAGATCCGCGATTGGTTGGAAGCAAACCTGCCTTCCGGCTGGTTCGACGAACACTTCGACTTGAGTGCCGAGGACCGCAAGGCGTTCAACGCAGGGTGGCCGGTGAAGCTGTTCGAGGGTGGCTGGATCTGCGCGACGTGGCCCAAGGAATACGGCGGCAAGGGCCTCACCACGATGGAGGGGGTCGTGCTGGCGGAGGAGTTCGCCCGTGCCAAGGCACCACTTCGCGCTGACTTCTTCGGCGACACCCTTGTCGGCCCCACCATCTTGCAGTGGGGCACCGAGGAGCAGAAGCAGGAGTTCCTGCCGAACATCCTCAATGGCACAACCCGTTGGTGTCAGGGCTTCAGCGAGCCGAACAGCGGCTCCGATCTCGCGTCGCTGAAAACCACTGCCGTGCTCGATGGCGACGAGTGGATCATCAACGGGCAGAAGGTGTGGACGACGGGTGGTCACCACGCCGACTACTGCTTCCTGCTCACCCGCACCGACCCTGATGCGCCCAAGCACAAGGGCATCAGCTACCTGCTGGTACCGATGCACCAGCCCGGCGTCGAGGTGCGGGGCATCACCCAACCTGATGGCACGGCCGAGTTCTGTGAGGTGTTCTTCACCGACGCACACTGCCCGAAGGACAACGTGGTGGGCGATGTCAACAATGGTTGGAAGGTGGCCAACAGCACGCTTGCGTTCGAGCGCGGCATGAGCGCCACCACCGGCTATCGCCGCTTCGAAGAGGAGTACAGGCTGATGCTCGCCGACGCCACCGAGAACGGCGCCGTCCACGAGCCGTTGATCCGTCAGCGCCTGATGGAGTACTACACGAAGATCCAGTTGCTGCGCATCAACGGCCTGCGGTCTCTTTCGGCGACACTGGCCGGCACGAAGGACCTCGGGGTGGCCGCCCTCGGCGCCACGAACAAGATGTTCTGGACCGAGATGCACAAGGCGGCGATGGAACTTGCACTGGACATCAAAGGCGCATCGTCGATGCTGGTCGACACCGGGTCGGCGGCAGGCTCGTGGCCGGGCACCGCGCGTGACAAGCGCCGCGAGGGCTACCCGGTGAGCCCGATGATGAGCGCCTTCTTCTTCAGCCGCAGCGAGACCATCTGGGGTGGCACCAGCCAGATCCAGCGCAACATCGTCGGCGAACGCGTCCTCGGCCTTCCCAAGGAACCGCAGGCGACCCAGTAGCACCGCGTCGCCCCTGCAGCGGCTTCTGGTCGCGATTCGTCTCCGCTTCCGAGACGGAACGCGACCAGAAACTTCGGGGGTTCGGACTTGGCTACAGGGTGATGCGGTCGAGCACCGGCTCGAACGTAGCGGCCGGCCTGCCACCGATGCGGTACGCCGCCTGCAGCAACTCGCCTGCATGCGCGACCTGTGCCTGCGTGCGCGCGTGGACGATCGCCAGCGGGCGATCGGGGCCGACCGCGTCGCCGACGCCGGCGAGTCGGGTGAGGCCGACGGCGTGATCGACAGGATCCTGTGGGCGGGTGCGGCCGCCGCCGAGTGCGACCACCACCATGCCGACGGCGCGGGTGTCGATGCGCGTGACGGCACCCGTGCGTGCGGGGGCGATTGCGACCTGCAGCGGCGCCGGCTCCATGTGCTTCCACGGCTCGTCCATCAGCTTCTTCGGCCCGCCGAGCGCGGCGACCATCTGGGCGAACTTCTCGGCCGCGGCACCCGAATCCAGCGCGGCCTGCAGCCTGACGCGAGCAGCCTTCGGGGTACGGGCGAGCTTGCCGAGCAGCAGCATCTCGGCACAGAGCGCCATTGTCACCTCGTGCATGCGCGGATCGCGTCGCGCACCCGTGAGGTAGTCGACGGCGTAGGCGACCTCGAGCGCGTTCCCCGCGGCGTCGGCAAGTGGGCGGTCCATGTCGGTGATCAGTGCGGTGGTCGGCAGGCCGGCACCGGTAGCCACCTCGACGATGCTGCGCGCCAGTTCGCGAGCCTGGGCCAAGGTGGGCATGAATGCGCCGTTGCCCACCTTCACGTCCATCGCCAGGCCATGTGGGCCGGCAGCGAGCTTCTTCGACAGGACCGAAGCCGTGATCAACCCGATGCTCTCCACCGTCGCGGTCACGTCACGGATGCCGTACAGCCGCTTGTCGGCAGGCGCCAGGTCGGGGGTCTGGCCGATTACTGCACAACCGACCTTGGCGACGACGGAGCGGAACTTCGCCATCGTCGGTGCGGCGACGTAGCCGGGAATGGATTCGAACTTGTCGTAGGTGCCACCGGTGTGGCCGAGGCCGCGACCGGAAATCATCGGCACGTAGCCACCGCACGCGGCCACCATGGGTGCCAGCATCAGGCTGACTGTGTCGCCCACGCCACCCGTCGAGTGCTTGTCCAGCACGGGCCCCGGCAGATCCCACTGCAACACCGTGCCGCTGTCGCGCATTGCCTTGGTGAGCGCCACCCGCTCAGCAATGTTCATGCCCTTGAAGTACACGGCCATCGCGAACGCGGCGGCCTGCCCTTCGGAGACGGCTCCGTTGGTGAGGCCGCCAATGAAGCTGGCGATGTCGTCGGCGCTCAGCACTCGGCCGTCGCGCTTCGCCCGGATGATCTCCTGCGGCAGCATCAGTAGGGCGCCTTGGCGGAGTGGGTCACGTTGCCGTCGATCGCAGCCTCCAGCGCCGTCAGCAACCCGCTGGCACCGAAGCGGAACGTGGCCGCCGTGGCCCATGCTGGCCCCATGATCTTGTCGGCCTGGGCGAGGTGTGCGGTGGCATCGGCGAGCGTGCGGATGCCACCGCTGGGCTACAGGCCGACCGCCGGGTCGAGGTCGTGAATGGTGTGCAACATCACGCCGGTGGCAGCGAGCGTGGCGCTGACCGGGGTCTTGCCGGTGGAAGTCTTGATGAAGTCGGCGCCGTTGCGAATGGCGAGTTCCGCAGCCGCGCGGATGACATCGAGGTCGACAAGCTCGCCGGTCTCCAGGATCACCTTCATCGTCTTGTCGTCACCCGCGTCGACCGCGTGACGGACGGCGGTGATCATCGACTTCGGCCGGGCTTGATCGCCCGCTCGAAAGGCTAGGTTGGGCAGCACGACGTCGATCTCGTCGGCGCCGTCGTGTTGTGCCGTGCGTGCGAGTTCGACGACGTCGTCGATGCTGTCGGTGCCCGCCGGGAAGTTGACGACCGTGGCGATGCGCACGCCGGTGCCGACCAGTTGCCGGAAAGCAAGCGCAACGTGGCGCGGCCAGATGCAGACCGCAGCGAC
>JANONE010000220.1:0-4922 GCA_031420675.1 Ilumatobacteraceae bacterium
GCAACACGCTGCGGATCAGGCTCAGCATTTCGTCCCAGGCCTCTGCCTCCGCCAACAGGTCGATGGCGGCGCCGAAGCGCTTCGACTCCACATGGATACGGGCCGCTCGTCGACATGCTTGCGCTGATGCATCCGAATCGAGCAGGCGGCGCAGTGCCGGCTTCCACAACGGATGCAGCTCCGCCCAACCCGTGGTCGTCCGGTTCACCAGTGGAAGTGAAGCGATGAGCTGGTCGACGGTCGTGGGGCATCCTGCGAGTGCCGTGACGATGTCGTCATCTCCCCCTCCGACCACGGCAAACCGGGCCAGGAGTGATGCGCGGTTCGTTCCCAATTGCGCAACGACCTCCTCCCAGAGATAGTCGAAAACCAAGTCGGCTCCGGCGCTTGCTGTAAGTTCGGCCAGTGCGGGCCACCCACCCGTCGACGAGAGCAGGCTTGCCTCCACCCGGGCGAGTGACGCAAACGTCGCTAGTTCGCTGTCGTCGAAAATCAGATCGGTCTCGGTGACCCTGACCAACTGGCCGTTGGCGGCCAGCCGCGCAACGCGAAAGGGGACGGTGTCGCGAGACGCGAGCACGAGGTGACCGTTGCCAGGTAGGTCGTCGACCAAGCGGCGGAGCAGGACTGCACCGGTGGAGTTCCCAGGAATCTCGTGGACGTCGTCGAGCACGAGACAGACTTGCGTCGGGGCCTCCGTCCAAACGGCATCGATGAGATCATCGATGCTCGCTCCGATCGGCAGGCCCATTGCCGCCACCAGCCCCGCAGCGAGGTGTTCGGCCGAGGCGTCCGATGGCTCGCACGACAGCCAGACATCTCGAATCGCAGGGTCGTCAGCGATGTCTTCGATTGCCGACACCAGGAGCACCGTCTTGCCGAATCCCGGGCCGGCCACCACCGTTGTCAGCCGACGCGTGCGCCGCAGCGCGAGGCGTGCGACCAAGTCTGCTCGTCGAACCAACCGCTCGGGAAGCGACGGATGATGAAGGCGAAAGGATCCTGTCACTCACGGTTGACGGTAGCAGTGGTCCGGGAACTCTCATGACCGCTCCCAATCTGGCTGATTCAACCTGGCTGACTCAACCTGGCGGATTCAACTACAGCCGCGCGAACTGATACACATGAGGGATGGTCGGTCGCCCACGCGCAACACCACGTGAGAACGCCAAGCGGCTCGCTGCGGTCGACCTCGAAAAGGTTGCGCAAGCACTCTTGGCAGGCGTCGAAAAGGCAACCAGTGCCCGATGGGACGCCGCAGTTGCGCGGGCGGCTGCCCTGCCCGGCGACGTGCGCCCAGAGAAGATGCGCGCATTGTCGGACTCGTTTGCGAGAGAACTCGCTGCAGTGGGGGCTGCGGCCGGCATGGCAGCGGCTGCGCCGGCCGTGGGTACCACTGCGTCGATCATGGCAGCCACTGCCGAACTCGGCTGGTTCACCGCGCGAGCGGGTGATCTCATTCTGACGATCGCTGCGCTGCACGGCCGACCGACGCCAACCGTCGACGAACGGCGTGCCTGGGTGCTCGCCGTGTTGATCTTCGGCAGTACCGCTCGGCAGGGATTCGCCACCGTTGCCAACCAGCTGGGTGCCGGTCTCGACGACAGCAAGAAATCCCCGCTTTCCCTGGCAACTTTGCGCGCCGTGAACGGTGCCCTGAGCCGCCAGCTGCTGCGCCACTACGGGGCCCGCCGAGGTGCGATTGCGCTCGGCACCGCGTTGCCATTGGGATCAGGCGCGCTCGTCGGTGGGGGCGCAAACTTCGTTGCGGTCCGCAAACTCGTTCGGCAGGCGGATGGGTTCTTCGCTCATCTGCCGTATTCGTCGATCGATGTTCATTCCATCGAGGTCGCCGGCGATCTCTAGTTCGAACCGACCCAGCCCTGTGCGGTCAAGCGCTACTCCACGTCTGCCCTGCATCGGTGCTGGACCACACGGCAACCGCAGTCCCTTCGTGGACGCCTGCATACAGGGTGCCGTCAGGGCCGACCTCCACAAGCGACGCACCAGACGGAACCTCGACCGGTTCCCATGTCCCTCCGCCGTCGCGGCTGCGAAGTGAGACCGGGCCGCCGGACGCGTAGATCGTGGCGAGACCGTCGGTGCTACTGACCCACGAGACCGGGGCGGTCCCGAGCGCAGACCACGTTCGGCCGCCGTCAACCGAGGCCACGGCACCGTTCTGCGCATCGGCCGCGACCAGGTGAGCCGGATCGGCCGGGTCGACCAGAATCCGACCGAAGAACGCCTGCCCGGCATCCGAGGAAACCACCGTCCACGTCACGCCCGCATCGATCGACGATGCCACACCGATGCCGGGGCCCGCGGCGTACAACGTGCTGGCGTCGGACCCGAACGCATGAACGTCACTGTCGGGCAGACCCGCATTGCGACGCTCGAAGGTGGCGCCACCGTCGACTGACACGTTGAGTCCCGGGTGACCAGACACCCAGATCGAGTCCGGTTGGATCGCCCAGCCCATTGCGTCCGCACCGGACAACGCGTCAACCGGTACCCAGGTCGTGCCGCCATCATCGGATCGGGCGACAGACGCGTGGCCACCCACATACAGCCGCCCGGCTGTCACCGGGTCGGCAACGAGCGAGTGAAAGTCACCGCCGGTCACACCGACCGAAACGTCCGAAGACTTGGATGGGCCTTCACCACCGCAACCGGCCAACACCACCGCCGACACGACCGCCAACGCCATCACTCCGATTCCTGCAGTCCGAACAGACATCTGCTTTTCTCCTCAATAAACGAACGAGCACCACCGGCTCGTTACCGATCCGAAAATTTGACCGAGT
Organism: Ilumatobacteraceae bacterium; assembly: GCA_031420675.1. Lineage (GTDB taxonomy): Bacteria > Actinomycetota > Acidimicrobiia > Acidimicrobiales > Ilumatobacteraceae > UBA668. The sequence continues at coordinate 2,808 of JANONE010000220.1, forward strand.
CGACAAACGACACGATCAACAGGCGCGCGAAGGCGCGTTCAGACCGGCCGAGGAGGACGAAAGACCGATGAGAGGACAATGCGATCAACGAACGCTGTCGGCGACACACCGACGCGAGTCGAACCAGCCGCCCGGCGAGCAACAGCGATCGCACCTACCAACGCCACCACCGCAACACACAACGTGAGACAAGTCGCCGACATCGGCATCGGTGAACAGGCAACCGAGCTGCACTGTGTTTCAGCGATCGTGATGCCCGCGCTCGACATGGCCACAGCCATTCCCTTCATCTCGTCCATCGGCGCGCGGGTTGGCAAGGCCATGAGGCCCACCAGAGCTACAACGACAATCGCGAAGCGACGCATACATTTGCGAAGCTAGCCGAGCGACGCGTGACCCGCTGGTCGGCGACACTGACTTCCGCCGCTGTCCGGCGGTGAGCTGTGGGCGGCGGGTACGGACTCAACGAGACCCGCATGCGCTGATCGCCGCCCTGTATGCCGCGGCGAGAGCCTCAACCAGCTCATCATCGACTCACTCTCCGCCGAGATCGACCGCGTACGAGCCGATAGCGACTTCACGGCACGAGCCAAGCGATTGCTCGAACGCGACCGGGAGATCCTAGACCGACTCGCGAAGTGACCCGATACGTCAGCCTCGCCGAGTTCTGGTTCCTCGCCGAGCACGTCACCGGCATCGACGCAGCAACGCAGCAACGCTCATTCGAGCAAGCCGCGTCGACCTCGCTGACTCCGCACTCCACGCCCCGCAGGCCGGGTTCGACCAGACTGACTTCTACCCCGATCTCCAGGGCAAGGCCGCAGTGCTGACCTGCCGGGTCGCCTGGAACCACCCGCTACCCGACGGCAACAAGCGCGCCGCGTGGGCATGCCTCGTCCTCTTCATCGACCTCAACGACGGCACCTGGGCAACCGGCCAACCCAACCCCGACGAGGCCGTCGATGCCATGCTCCGTGTCGCTTCCCGACTGAGGGGGCGTGCGACAGCCAACAGCCGACGACGCGCCACTCGATCCCTTCGCCGTAAACTGCCGGCTTCGCGGTCGCTGACGTCGCCTCCGGTCACGCTGCCGACGGTGGTAACACTCGGCGAAGCAGTTCGGCGCCTCGACGAACAGTCATGTCGGGCTCGGCGAGGCGTCGCCACGCTTCCTCGACGGTGAACAGCCCGCGTTCGAGGCAGTCCTGCACCATGACCGCCAGATGCGCAGCGGGTACATCGGGCGCGATGTCGATGACGGTGCGCAACGCGGTCGTGCAGCGAATGCCGTCGACCGTGGCGACGTCGGTGTCGGGAACATCGTCCCGATGAATGACAACCTCCTGCTCACCGAGCCACATCCGCTCGGTGGGCAGCCCGTTGCCGTCCACTCCCAGGGGCTCGACGAGCAAGTGGCTCGCGTCGGGCCCGTCCTCGTCGAACCGACAGCCACACGAGATGAGTTGGCGACGGCACGCCGGGCATCGCTGGAGGTCACATCCAGGGTGGTGCCAGCCACCACGAAGAACCCCGCAGTCCCCGCACCGGTCGCCATTCGTTCGCCGGCCGGGCTCGTCACCGAACGGAGTCATGTCGAAGCGACGCCCATTCCGATGGAACGCATCGACGGTGCACGAGACGGCCAGCGTCATCTCGCTGCGGCACCAGCTGCAGGCGGCCATCACGTCACGTCTCGCACGTCGGGACCGTCGGCCGGCGGCAGCGACGTCCAGTCGGAACCGTCTTCTGGCAATTTCAGTTGATCGCTGTGCATGCAGCAGCCCCTTGGTCGATCGGTGGATCTGACGGGGACAGCGGTCCCGAGGCGCAGCAAGACGCTGCCGAGACCATATCGGCGCACCCGTCGAGTCACACCCGAAGGGTGTGAGCTCGCCAGGGGTCCGGGCGGCCGCTGCGCGCGATGGCGAGACCCACCGAGTGTCACTTCTCGACCTCGTGCTCCCGACCGGTCCCGTGCGTCGAGTGCCAGGCGGCCGCTGCCGAATTCCGCTCGATTGCTGAGGCACTCAGCCACACCGACGCAACCAGCGCAGGACTGGTCGCGAACGCGGCACCCGCTGGGCTGACGAGACGGATCACCGCCCGAGTCGACGA
>JANONE010000221.1:0-13871 GCA_031420675.1 Ilumatobacteraceae bacterium
CTGACGACCACGCTGACGACTCCGCAGATGACCTCGACGACGACCACGCTGACGACCACGCTGACGACCACGCTGACGATCACGCTGACGACCTCGACGACGATCACGCTGACGATGACAGTGGCGAGGACGACTGAGACCGTCGTTCGACAGCACGGCTGAACCCGATCCGACCCACTCGTCCATACTGGGCGCGTGACGACGGATTGGAATCCGGTATTGCGCGGCGAGTTCGCCAAGCCGTACTGGCAACAACTGCAACGGTATGTAGCGGGCCAGCGGGCCCGCTACACCGTTTTTCCCCCTGACGCGGAGGTGTTCTCGGCGTTGCACCTCACGTCCTTGGCCGACACCCGAGTGGTGATCCTCGGGCAAGACCCGTACCACGGCCCCCAGCAGGCACACGGCCTGTGCTTCTCCGTCCGCAGGGGGGTGGCGGTGCCACCGTCGCTGGCCAACATCTACAAGGAGCTGCACAGCGACCTGGGCGTGACGGTCCCGCGGCACGGCAACCTCGAGCACTGGGCGCGCCAAGGTGTGCTCTTGCTGAACACGACGCTCACGGTGCGCGCGGGTCAGGCAGCCTCGCACCAGGCCCAAGGTTGGGAGGCGTTCACCGACGAGGTGTTGCGCACCGTCAACGGCAAGCCCCAGCGGGTGGTGTTCATGCTGTGGGGGGCCGCCGCCCGCAAGAAGAAGTCGCTGATCGATCTGTCGCGCCACGTCGTGCTCGAGTCGGCCCACCCCTCACCGCTCAGCGCTCACAACGGCTTCTTCGGCAGCCGCCCGTTCAGCCGCGCGAATGCCGCGCTGGTGGAAGCCGGCCTGGAGCCGATCGATTGGTCGCTCCCCGAATGACCGTCGGGTCATCGGGTCAGCCGGTGGCGCCTGCCCTGTCAACCACTGGTAGTTCGCGGTGGTGCCGAACACGTCGTGCACGGCGCACAGCTGTTCAGGGTGACTTGTCTCGCGACCGCCGAGTCGGCAGGCTGTACTCACCATGAGCCTTCCCCCCATCGCCCAGCTGCCGATCCTGTGGCGCTGCGCGCTCGTGGGTCTGCTGATGGTCGTTCCCGTTGCCTGCAAGAGCAGCCGCAACCCCGGCACCACAGCGACGTCCTCCGCCACGACCACCACCAGTTCCACCACGACGTCGTCCACGACCTCCACCACCACGACCACCACCATGCCGCCCACGACCCTGCCGCCCACCACCATGCCGCCCACGACCACCGAACCGTTGGCCACCGAAGGCGGCATCGTGATGGTCGCGAACGCCTCGGGCGTGAACGGAGCGGCCAAGGCCCTGACCAAAGAGTTGGCAGCACTCGGGTTCGCCACTCGCGAAGGCACCAATGCGGCAGGCATCGACGAAGAGCTCGCCACCAGCAAGATCTATGTGATCGCCGGCAGTGAGGCGGTTGCACAGTCGATCAGCAGGCTGATGGGCGGTGTTCCGGTGGAACGGATGCCCACCCCCGCCTGGATCAAGGGCGGCACCGCCGGTCTGGGCGACGCCAACGTGTTGGTGATGTTGGGCCACGATCTGGCTGGCACGCCGCTGACCGACATCGCCGATTGAATTGTGGCGCTCACGGCTTCCCGTAGCCTCTGGCGCCATGGCGAAGGTGTTGTGGAGCGAACGACCCAGGGTGCTGCAGGTGCGGCGGCGCTCGGCGACGGCCAACCTGTTGATACGCGCCATCGACAACTCTCGCCTCCATCGCACCGGCCGCAACGCAACGTTGGTGGCGCACTTCGCCTTCCTCTCGGTGTTCCCGTTGCTGCTGGTGTCCACCAGCGTGCTCGGCTTCGTACTGGAGAACTACCCCAAGGTGCGCGCGTCGATCATCGACTCTGCGCTCAGTCGTCTCCCCTTCGTCGGCCAGCAATTGCAGGAAGACCCGTCCAAACTCAAGGGCAGTGCGCCTGTGCTGTTCTTCGGCCTACTGGTGGCGTTGTGGGCTGGCCTGCGCGCGTTCAACGCGCTACAGGTCGCGCTCGACGATGTGGCCGAGGTGCCGCTCGATCAGCGGCCGAGCCTCCTACGTACTCGGGCCCGCTCGCTGCTCGGCATCGCCATCGTCGGGGGAGCCCAGATCGGGACGGCCATCCTCACCAGCTTGGTCGGCGTCACCGGCGTGCGTGCACTCCACAAGATCCTGTTCACGATCGCGGCAGTGGTGGTGAACGCGGCTGTGCTGGCCGCCAGCTACCGATGGTTGTGCGCCCGCGTGCAATCGTGGCGGCAAGTGGCACCCGGTGCGATCACCGGCGGTGTGGTGTTCGCCGCGCTGCAGCTCACCGGAACTGCCATCGTCGGCCGAGCGATCTCCAACGCTTCGCCGGTGTACGGCAACTTCGCGACGGTGATCGGCCTGATCACGTGGCTCGGCCTGCACGCAGCGGTCGCGCTGCTGGGTGCCGAGTTGAACCATGCCCTCCCAGCGCGCCGCTTCACTCGGCCCACTCCGTGGGCCGGCTGACCTCAGCCAGCCCGTCGTACCTCGTGGGCCGGGTCCTACTTCTCCACGTGCTGTGCGATTCGATCGAGCGTCTTGGTCATCGCATCCACCGTCTTGGAACGCATGCTGCGCACCGCCAGCGGGAACCGTTCCTGGCTGATGTCCCAGCTCTCGCGCACCAGGGTGCCGCCGTTCTGCGGGTGCAGCTGATAGCGCCAGATGCGACCACCGATGAACAAGCCGAACAACGCCTGCGCCGGTCGCGGCTGCCAGGCGATGAGCGCGTTCTCGTCGAACTCCACGACGGTGTTCTCCATCGTGTAGCCGATTCCCATTTTCATCGACATACCGAACTTCGACCCGAGCCGCAGCCGTTGCGACCCGGCCGGAGGGCCCTTCACCGTGCCCGAACCATCGATCTCGCTATGCCGTGACGGGTCGGCCAACAGGTCGAAGATCTTGCCGGCCGGGGCAGCGATGAAGCGCTCGACAGTGGCGACATTACGGGTCGAATCAGCGGTCTCCGGCATGGCAGGCCCAACCTCGCACGGACAGGGGGCATTCCCGATGTGTCAAGATCTGGGTGGACGGGCCGATAACTCATTCGATGCCCAACGTCAACCAACGAATTCGTGTGCTCGGCCTTGCCATTGTGCTGGCGGCCAGCAGTATTGCTTCGGTCTCGCCGGTCGAGACGGTGGCTGCTGCCGACGCGCCCTGGACCCTGCCGACGGTGCCGGTCAAGTGCACCACTGCGCAAATCAACGCCGGCGACGTCGCCACCTGCGTGATCCCGCTCGGGTCCGGCCTGCCGGAGAGCCGCGGCTGGCCCGCGCCTGCGTACCCGGAGCCCGTCGACGGCGCGGTCATTGCGTGGGTCGACCTCACGCTCGGGTCCACTGGAAGGTCGGTGGAGAAGGTGCAGCAGGCGCTGATCGTCGGTGGCGCCACTATCGTCGCCGACGGCCAGTTCGGCCCACTCACCGCTGCAGCCGTCCAGAACTACCAGACAGCGCACGGCCTGGCAGCCACCGGCATCGTCAACGAAGCAACCGCCATGGCGATGGGCGTGCAGAACACCGCTCCCGGAACGTTCCCTCCCTTCGGCTGGAACTGGCTGGGCTGGGGCTACAACGGCTCCACCGCGCTCTTCCAGTGGGAGCAACTGATGGTGGGCAACGCCGCCCAGATCGGAACCATCAAGCCCAACCAGCTGCACAGCTTCGCCGACTCGCTTCCTCTCTTCAGTGGCTTCGTTGCCGAGATTCAGTCGCGGGGCTACACGATCGACGACGCGGGGATGTACGTGTTCCGATGCACCGCCAGCACCCGCAAGGACTGCGCCGGGCTCACTCGCAGCAGCCTCTCCAACCACTCCTACGGACTCGCACTCGACATCAACACCGCGAAGAACCCGATGAAGTCGTATTACGGCACCGGCGGCGCAACGGCCTGCCAGACCCCGATGCTCACCGACATGCCCCAGTGGGTCGTGCAGGTCGCCGAGAAGTGGGGCCTCTACTGGGGCGGCTACGGCTGGGCTAGTGGTTGCACGTCGCCCTCGCAGGTGAAGTCGTCGGCAAGCCGCGACCCGATGCACTTCGAGTTCAACGGCACCGTCGCGCAGGCACAGGCGATCCTCGCTCGCAACAGGACCGCTGCGCCGCGAGTCGGGAACTGTTTCGAGGTCGTCGACACCAACGGCACTGTGACCGAGCGCTGCTTCGCGAAGACGGAGGTGCCCGGCGCCAACACCCGCGTCGTGGTCACCACCAATGCGCCGGCGGGGGCAACGGCGGCACTCGTCAACATCACCACTGCGGCGTCGGGCGACAACGGCTACATCACGGCCGAAGGATGTGGAGCGGCTCCCAACACGCTTCGGCAATGGTCGAACGGAAACGTGCGCCCGAACCGCGCGGTTGCGTCCGCGGCTGTCGTCCCGATCGATCAACAAGGCCGCTTCTGCCTGTTCCAATCGATCGCGATGCACACCATCGTCGACGTACAGGGCTTCTTCGTTCCGGCGGGGCCCACTCCCACGGGCAGCTTCTACACGCCGGTGACGCCGCAGCGCAGCACGGACACTCGCAACAAGCCGATCTGCGTACCCGACGGCGGATGCATCAGTCTCGGCCCCATCGCCCCCGACACCGAGATTTCCAACGTTGCGGTGGCGCCGGCGGGCGCTACCGCGACGGTGGCCAACATCACCGCCATCGGTGGCGCCGGTGACGGCTACATCACGGGCGACGCGTGCGCGACGCTCGTCCCCGGGCCGCAGACCCGCAGCATCGTCAACTTCGGGAACGGCGACACGGTCGCCAACTTCGCCGTCGTTCCGTCGGTCAACACGGACCGAGGCGCACAGTTCTGCACCATTTCACCAAACGGCCTGCACGAGATCATCGACGTGCAGGGCTTCTTCGGGCCACCGTCTGCCGCCAGCCTGTCCTTCGCACTGCAAGCGCCCGCTCGCCTGATCGACACGCGCCAGTGCTGGACCGATCCGGCCACACAGGTGCAGCGCTGCGGGCAACGCAACGCGGCCGGCAGCATCCTGCGCATGAGGGCCCCCCAAGGCGCCAAGGCGGTGGTCGTGACCCTCACCTCCATCGACGCGCAAGCGGCCGGATACGTGACCGCCAACGCGTGCTCCGGCCTCGTGGCCGGCCCGCAGTCACAGTCGAACCTGAATGCGGTCGTCGGCTCGCCGGTCGCCAACATGGCCATCGTGGCGGTCGACGCCGACGGCACGTTCTGCGCCTACGTCTCCAGTTCGATGCACTTGGCGGTCGACGTGATGGGCACCTTTGCCAGCGGTACCGCGGTGCAATTCATACCGGTCACCCCTGTGCGGGTGCACGACTCACGCCTACCTGGGTGAGGTCGCGCGACGACCAGCCGAGCAGCACTCGGTAGTCGCCCGGCGTCACGATCCACGCGTGGGTGGCTGGGTCCCACCGGCTGAAGGCTCGTTCGTCGAGTTCGATGGTGGCGATCGCATCTCGGCCGGGTTCGGCCCGAACCCTCGCGAACCCCTGCAGCGTTCGCACCGGGCGACCGGCTTCGTGCTCTGCCGGCTCGATGTAGCACTGCACCACCGTGCTGCCACCACGGCTACCCGTGTTGCGCGCCGGCACGGAAACCGTGACACCGGCGGCGATCTCGCCGCACACCGTTGCGGCGCCGAGTGCCCACGTCGTGTAGCCCAGGCCGTGACCGAACGCGAAGGCGGGTTCGGTGCCCTGCGCGTCGTACCAGCGGTGACCGATCAGCAGGCCCTCGCCGTAGATCGCCTTGCCGTTGCGGCCGGGGTGGTACGCGAAGGCGGGCGTGTCGGAGAGTTGCTTCGGGATGGTGAGCGGCAATCGGCCGCCAGGTTCGGCGATGCCCAGCAGCATGTCGGCCAGTGCCTCGCCGAAGACTTCGCCCGGGAACCACACCTGCATCACCGCGGCCACGTCGTCGAGCCAGGGCATGGACACTGGCGAGCCGGCGTTGATCACCACCACGGTGCGTGGGTTTGCGCGTGCGACCCGACGCACCAGTTCGTCCTGCACACCCGGCAGATCCATGCTCTCGCGGTCCTCACCCTCGGTCTCCCAATCAGCGTTGGTGCCGACGATCACCACGGCCACCTCGGCGCCGGCCGCGGCCACGATGGCGCGCCCCATGGCATCGTCGTTGGCGGGGCCTTCGGCGCCCACGATGAGACCACGCAGTTGAGCGCGCTCCTCCACGCTCACCTCCACGGACACCTCGCGGCGCACACCCGATTCACACGGCACGGTGACGCGGATCTCCTGGCTGCCGAGACCGAAGAACGCACCACCCGATTGCGGGATCGTTAGGTCGACGATGATCTTGTCGTCGATGCGCAATACGACCGACCCGACGGCGGTGAGGCTGATCTGCCAGTCACCGGTGACGTCGGGGGTGAACGAGCCGTTGATCGACACACCAAAGGCAGCGACGTCGATACCTGGGGCGGGGTCATCCATCCAGATGAAGTTGAGGCGGTCGGTGACAACGGCAGCCGTCGCGCCGTCGGCTCCGGTGTAGTGCACACGGAACTCGCCGCGCATCGAATGCAGCCGCTTCTCGATGCGGCAGCCGGGCTCGTGGACCAACGCCACCCCTCGCCGCTGCAGCGCAACGAGCGGCATCGACGGCCGATTCGAACGAACCCGGGCACTGCCACCCCCCTGCACCTGACCGCGCTCGGCGTTGGGCCCGAGGAGGGCGATCTGCGCGTCGGCGGCGAGGGGCAGCAGCCCGTCGTTCTTCAACAGCACCGTGCCGGCGATCGCGGCGCGGTGGATCACGTCGCGGGTGGACTCGGAGTCCTCGGTGCATTCGTGCTGGTCGATCTCGCCGACACCCGACCAGTTGAAGAGGTGCAGCAGGCGGCGCACCGCCTCGTCCACGCGGGCCTCAGTGGTCTCACCGGCATGCACCGCCGCCAGCAGCGCGCTGCCACGCGCGCGGGGCGGCCCGGGCATCTCCAGGTCCAGGCCGGCCGCCAGCGATTCGGCGGCGGTGTGGGTGCCGAACCAGTCACTGATCACGGCACCATCGAAACCCCACTCGTCGCGCAGCACACCGCGCAACAGTTGTCGATTCTCGCTGGCGTACACGCCGTTGATGCGGTTGTACGAGCTCATCAGCGAGCGAACGTCGGCGCCGCCCTCGGCGATCGGCTTCACCGCTGTCTCGAACGGCACCAGGTAGGCCTCGCGCATGGTCACTTCGTCGATCTCACTCGAGATGGTGTGCCGCTCGAACTCGGTGTCGTTGCCGACGAAGTGCTTGATGCAGCAGGCCACGTGGTGCTGTTGCACGCCTCGGATGTAGCCGACGGCGATGCGGGCGGTGAGCACCGGATCCTCGCTCATGCACTCGAAGTTGCGACCCCCGATTGGTGTGCGGTGCAGGTTGACGGTCGGCGCCAGCAAGACGTGTGCCCCCTTCGAGCGAGCCTCCGCACCGAGAGCCGCGCCCACTTCCTCCACCAGCACCGGGTCGAACGTGGCCCCGAGCGCCGTGCCGCACGGAAACGACGCCGAGGCCGGTCCGGTCCACGACGTGCCGCGCACGCCGGCCGGCCCATCGCTGGTCCGCATCGCGGGGACCCCAGGAAGCACCTCGGTGTGCCAGTTGTCGTGGCCGGCCAGCAGGCTCACCTTCTGCCCCAGCGTGAGAGCAGCCAGCGCGGCATCGATATCGATCGTCATGTCGTCCAGATTGCCAGACCCGGCCGCCGATCCGAGTCCTGCGAGCCCTGTACGAGTGCCAGCGCGCCATCCGAGTGGGTACTCGCACCCCGGGGTGCGAGTAACCACTCGGACCCCAACGATAAACCTCGGCTGGCGGGGGGCGGGGGCGGCACCGACCGGTCGCTCACCCAGTTGCCGTGGAAGCCGTATGGGATCCGCTGCGGCAACATGACGCGCGCGACTTCGGGCCGGCTGAAGTCCTGTGCGTCGAGGATCACGAGCTCGGCCTTTCCCTCAGGCACGTCGTGCACGAAGGTGACCAACCAGCCGTCGTCCTCCACCGTGGATCCAGCGCGGCCGACGAACACCGGCTCGCCGGCGCTGCGGCCGGGGCCGTGGTCGAAGACCGATCGCTCACCGGTGTGCAGGTCGTGCTTGATCGTCGGCCAGCCGGGCTCCAAGCCCGGGCTCGCGCAGTAGCCGTAGCGATACGGCTTGCCGGTGAGGGAACCGCGATGCCGCGGGAACTCCGTCCGGCTGCTGTCGATCACGGTCGTGCTGCACGTGCGCTTCGCGGGATCGACCACCCACCGCTCGAGGCGGGCGAAGTTGTCGCCGAACGGCCCGAGCACATCCTTGTCAAACATCCGGTCGTACACGCACAGGTCGATCACCACACTGCCGTCGGGCGCGTCGTACGCGTTCATCGGATGGAACACGTAGCTGATCGGTACGTCGACCCACACGATGTCGCTGGCCTCGCCCTCACGCGGAAGCAAGCCGAGGCGACTGCCATGATCGGGGTTCCAGGAGAAGGGGAAGCGCCCGGCGAACGCAAGGTCGAGATCGAGAGTGACCGGCATGTCGTAGACCACCGCATACCGCTGGGTCAACGACATGTCGTGCACCATCGGGCCATCCTTCACTGGCACATCCACCGTGCGACGCACGCACCCGTCGGTACCCACCACCACGTACTGCACATGGTCCATCCACTGCGGCAGCGCATACACGACGGCATGCATCTCGCCGGTGTCCGCATCCACCTTCGGGTGGGCTGTGAACGCTCCGGGCAGGGTGTCGAAGAAGTCGTTGCGGCCGACCGTCTCGAGGTCGTAGGTCAGCTCCACCGGGCAGCCACCGGCTTCGACCATCGCCCAAGTGGTGCCGGCGAAGCCGCCGACGTTGGTGTTGGGGCCGCTCGGGTTGTCGTTCCAGTTGCGGCCGGGAATGTCGGGCTGGCCGCGTTGCTCGCTCAGGTGGGTCGAGCCGACGTAGCGGTTGCGATACCACTCCGCCTTGCCATCCAGCAGGCGCACCCCGTGCACCATCCCATCGCCGATGAACCAGTGGTGAGTGCTCTGGTCGACCTCGCTCATCGGGTTCGGGCCGTTACGCAGGTAGCGCCCGGCCAGTTCGGCGGGGATCTCGCCGATCACCGGCAGGTCGAACGCCGTGACCTCCTGCGCCACCGGCCCGTAGTTCCCCTGCAGATAGCGGTTCGCAGTATCGGTCATGACGATCCCCCTCGACAACGAAGTTACACCCCTATGAAAGTGTGAATGTCAGGTCTGCAAGTGTGTGCGTCAGGCCGGCCAGACGTGGCTGTCGAACGCATCGACCAGCTTCAGCAGTGCCTGCTCGACGACTTCGCAGAGCGCAGGGTGGATCCACACCTGGCCACTCGCCAGCTCGTCGGCGGTGTTGCCGAGGTGCATGCCCTGCACCAGCAGTTGCACCAGCATCGAGGCCTGCGGGCCGATCAGGTGCGCGCCGATGACCGTGCGCGTGCGCGGGTCGCCGACCAGCTTGCAGAATCCCGTCGTGTCCTCCATCGCCCACCCGTACGCGGCATCGCCGTAGGGGTGGGTGATGGCCACGAACGGCTCGCCGCTGGCGAGCGCCTGCTGCTCGGTGACGCCGATCGCAGCGATCTGCGGGCTGGTGAACACCGCGTGCGGAGCCGGGCGGTGGTCGTACTCGTGCAGGTCGTCGGGATGGGTCAGGTTGTGCTTGACGACCATGGCCTCGCCATTGGCCATGTGCTTGAGCTGGTGACGGCCGTTGATGTCACCGAGTGCCCACACGCCCGGCGCGCTGGTGCGGCCGTACTGATCGACCACTACGTTGCCACGCCCATCGATGTCGATGCCCCCGGCAGCGACGCGCAGTTGGTCGCTGTTGGGAATGCGACCGGCCGCCACCAGCAGGACGTCGCCTTCGACCCTGCGCTCGCCAGCGTCGCCGACCACGTGGACGCCCACTCCGTCGGCAGTCATGTACACGCGCTCCACCTTCGAACCCAGCACGAGGTCGAAACGATCCTCGGCGAGCTCGGTGAAGCGTTGCGAGATGTCGTGGTCCTCCGCCTGCAGCAGACGGTGGCTGCGGTTGACGATCGTGACGGCAGAGCCGAGCGCCTGGAACACGTGGCCGAGCTCGGTCGCGATGAACCCGCCGCCGAGGATGATGAGGTGCTTGGGCTGATGGGCGATGCGCAGGATGCTGTCGCTGGTGTGGAACGGCACGTCGTCGATGCCCGGCACATCCGGGATGTACGAACGGGCGCCGGCGGCGATGACAACCCGTTCACCGCGGATGCGCGTGCCGAGGACTTCCAGCTCGCGGTCGGCCACGAAGTGTGCGCTGCCCTCGTAAACATCGACGTTGGGCAGGCTGTGGCGGTACTGCCGGCCGCTCTCGACGATGGGGTCGATGCGCCCGAACACGCGGTGGACGATGGCCGTCCAGTCAGCACTGTGGAACTCGGTGTCGATGCCGTAACGCTGGCCGTGGCGCGCGTTCACGGCAAGGTCGGCCGGGTAGATGAGCATCTTGGACGGGATACACCCGCGGTTGAGGCAGGTGCCACCGAACAGGCCGCGCTCCACCATCGCGATGCGCCAATCATCCATCTCCGGCCCGATGACCGAATTGCCGGACCCGGCACCGATGATGACGAGGTCGTACTGCTCTGTGTTCCCCGAATGCTCCGCGGTCATCCGCTCAGGTTGCCACGACATCGCAGCGCTCGTGGCAACGATCCCCCGCACTTCCGCGAAATCGCGTGGGTCGAGATGCGAGATGCGCCCGATCCGCTCGGGGTTTGATGGTCGCACCAATCGGGTACCACGAACCACCTGCCGCGTCGGCCGACTTTCAAGGCAACGCCATCAGACGCCGCTTCACTCAGAAGGAACCGCCACATGCCCGTGTACACACTGCCCGACCTGGCGTACTCACCCGGTGCGCTCGAGCCGCACTACAGCGGCGAGATCGTCAGCCTGCACCACGCCAAGCACCACGCCGCGTACGTGAAGGGTGCCAATGACACGCTCGCCGCCCTCGACGTGGCCCGCAAAGCAGGCGACTTCAGCACCATCAACATGCTCTCGCGCAGCTTCGCCTTCCACGTCAGCGGCCATGTGCTGCACAGCATCTTCTGGACCAACATGAGCCCCGATGGCGGCGGTCGGCCCGAGGGCGAGTTGGCGACGGCGATCGAGGAGTGCTTCACCGACTTCGACTCGCTGCAGGCACAGCTCACTGCCGCAACCGTCGACGTACAGGGAATCGGGTGGGGCGCGCTGGCGTGGGAGCCGGTGGCAGGCAAGCTGGTGGTCGAACAGATCCACGATCACCAGGGCAACATCGGCGCCGGCTCGGTGCCGCTGCTGGTGATCGACTCGTGGGAGCACGCCTACTACCTGCAGTACAAGAACGTGAAGGCCGACTACGTGAAGGCCTTCTGGAACATTGTCAACTGGCCCAACGTGGCCGAGCGGTTCGCCGCTGCGCGGGCGGTGCCGCCCACCATCTGAGGCAGCTACCCTCGGGGCATGGCCGACGAACCGTCCGGCGACTTCATCGAGATCCCTGATGGCGACACCCTCTGGCGCTTCCAGCCCGACTTCTTGCGGTCGAACTGGACGTGCATCTGGGGCCGCGGCTGCAAGGGCATTCTCGACCAGCCGGCCGAACACCTGCAGCAGGGGTGCTGCTCGGTGGGCGCCGAGCTCACCGACATCGAAGAAGCGATGACCGTTTCGGCGCTGGCCGCCACCGTGCCCAGCCATCTCTGGCAGTTCCACGACAGGGTCGATTCCGACGACGTGTTCAGCAACGCCACGCGCTCCAACACCAAGGTCGTCGAGGGCGCGTGCATCTTCCTCAACCGGCCAGGGTTCGTGGGGGGCGCGGGCTGCGCGCTGCACCTCGCTGCGCAGGCAGCAGGAGAATCACCGATCGACTGGAAGCCGTCGGTGTGCTGGCAGCTGCCGGTGCGCGTGGACTGGGAGATGCAGCCAGATGGCATCGAGCACGCCACCGTCCACCGTTGGTCGCGAGCCGATTGGGGCGACGTGGGCGAGACGATGGCGTGGTGCTGCACCGAGAGCACCGAGGCCTACGTGGGCGAACGACCGGTGATCGACTCGCTCGGCGAGGAGCTCGCCGGCATCACCGGCACGACCGTGTACGTGCAGTTGCGCCAGAAGCTCAGCGGGCAGCCACCGCCGGAAACGTGACAGCGGCCTCGGAGAGGCGACGGCAGGCCCGACCCTCGCGCCGGATGGGCCACCACTCGTAGAGGAAGATCTCCATCGGCTTCCACATCGACACCCAGCCGAGCACCGACAAACCTTGGTGCATCACCTCGATGACGGGATTGCTGCTGGCGCCGATCAGCCGCCCGGCGGAGGTGAACCCGGCGATGGCCACGATGCCGATCACCATGCTGAGGCGGCCCTCGCGCAACAACTTGCTGAGCTGCCGCGACGACTGCCACTGGCGGTACTCGAAGTGGTTGTGCAGGCCGTTGATGATCGCCTGCTCGCGCCCGGCGAAGCGGCCATCGGCGACGTAGATCTCGACGGTGATCTCCTGGTCCTTGTCGAGGTCCGCCGCCCACTCTTCGATCCAGTCGGCGACCTCCTGGTTCAGCGAACGTTCCTCCAGCGGCGTCGGGTCCATCGGGTTGAAGATGTGCTCCACCGTGGGAACACGCACCTGAATGGGGCTCTCGTTGAGCTCGTCGTGCGTGCGAGGCCAGTTGCGCTGCTCCATGCCGCCATTCTCGCGTCACCGCCACCCGAACAACCGGGATCACATCCACACACGCACGCGTCGACCGCAATGACGATGGCCGAAGTCACCTGGGCCGGCACGGGGTGGCTGGACACTTCTGGTCGCGATCTGTCTCCATGTTCGAGACGAATCGCGACCACAATCCGTGTGGGGGCACGAATTGCCTGCGATCAGCCGTTCTTGGGGAGCTCGCTCCAGCTCAACGTGCGATCGTTGTTCGGCTCCTTGGGCAGGCCCAGGGCTCGCTCACCGAGGATGTTGCGCTGCACCTGATCAGTACCGCCGTAGATTGGCGGACCCTGCGCGAACAAACCCATTTCGATGACGAAGGCGAGCATCGGTCGGCCGGTGGCGTCGTCGAGCGTCTTGCGATCAGCGGAGTTGTAGGCGTGCAACATCCCGCCGGCACCTGCCAACCGAAAACCGAGGTCGCGGCTCTGGCGCATGATCTCACTCATCGACAGCTTGGCGATGTTGGGTGCCCCGGCGATGTCGCGGCCGGCCGACTTCTCCGCCTTCAGCCGCAGCGCCAGCATGCGCCCGACCTCATGCAAGGTGTGCAGCCTCATCAAATCCTGACGTACTGTGGCGTTGTTGATCGTGCCGTTGTCCTTGGCCATCTGTGTGAACAGTGCCATCGCCCCGGCGGCCATCGCCCCGCCGCCACCGCCGCCCCCCGACGGACCCGCAGGCCTCGCGAAGTCGCCCACCCGCTTGGGCAGGTCGCCCACGACCGTGCCCGCCCCGGCCAGTGCGGCGGCGCTGTGCCCGCCGGCGCCGAGGCCGGAGCGTTCGAACATGAGTGTGGTGTTGGCCACAGCCCAACCATTGTTGGTGCCGCCGATGGTGGCGTCGTCGCGCACTCGGGCATCGCTGAGGAAGACCTCGTTGAACAACGCGCGGCCCGTCATCTCGCGAAGCGGCCGGATGTCGACGCCCTCCTGGTGCATCTCACATGCGAACCAGGTGATGCCCTGATGCTTGGGTGCCTCCGGATTTGTGCGAGCGATGAGCATGCCCATGTCGGCGACCTGGCCGCCGCTGGTCCAGACCTTCTGGCCGTTGACGATCCACTCCTCGCCATCCTTCACCGCCTTGCAGC
>JANONE010000222.1:0-4823 GCA_031420675.1 Ilumatobacteraceae bacterium
GAACCATTCGCTGCACGCCCAGCACGACCTCCTGATGGCGAACCTGTTCGCGCAGGGCGAGGCGTTGGCGTTCGGCAAGTCGTTGGAGGAGGTGGTGGCGGAGAGTGTTCCTTCGCACCAGCAGGCGCATCGTGTGTTCCCCGGCAACAGGCCCTCCACCACGATTCTTGCGCCGCGGCTCACCCCGAACCTGTTGGGTCAGCTGATCGCGCTGTACGAGCACATCGTGTTCGTGCAGGGCACGGTGTGGGGTGTGAACAGTTTCGATCAGTGGGGGGTGGAGCTCGGCAAGGCGCTCGCCGACCGCATCACGCCGGAGCTCACCAGCACCGACGAACCGCAGCACGATTCGTCCACCAGCGCGCTCATCCGGTGGTATCGCACCAGACGCTCGGCCTGACCTGCGGCGTTCAGCCGGCCTTGGCCACCGTGTTGCTGCCGGCGACGACGACGTACGTGGCGTAGGTGAGGACCTCGCTGTTCGCGTCGTCGACATCGGCGACGATGCGGTAGTCGGCGATCCACTGCTCGGCCGTCACCGTGTGCAGGCTGTAGCCGCGGTGGGAGAGTTCGGCATCGACGAGGTCGGGGAAGGTCTTCAACACATCGGTGAGCTCGTCGCCGATCAGGCCGTCGGAGCTGATCGAGGTGGTGATGAACTCGACGCCGACCGGTGTGCCGGTGCCGCGATCGCCGGCGCGCAACTGGCCAACGGCTGCGAGGTGGATGTCGCCGGTGACGACCACCAGGTTGGTGATGGCGTTGTCGGCGAAGGCCTGTAACAGCCGCGCGCGTTCGGCCGGGTAACCGTCCCACTGGTCGTAGTTCAACACGGCGCCGTTGAACGTCGCGTCGGTGAGGACGACCTGGTTGCCGATGCACTTCCAGGTTGCCGTGGAGCCGCTGAGAGTGCTGAGCAGCCACTGCTCCTGCTCGTCGCCCAGCATCTTGCGGGTCGGGTCGATGGTCTCCGGGCAGGCAGGGTCGAGGTTCAGCGTCTCGTCGCCACAGGCCTGGTCGCTGCGGTACTGGCGACCGTCGAGCAGCGCCAATTCGATCAGGCTGCCCCACTGCGCATCGCGGTAGATGCGGAACTCCTCATCGGCGGCCACGGGAGGGTCGAACCGCACCGGCTGATGCTCCCACCATGCCTGGTAGGCGACGAAGCGGCGTTCCTGGAACCCGGCAGCCTCGGCGGCGTTCTGCGGGTCCAGGCCGGCGTAGTTGTTCTCCACCTCGTGGTCGTCCCAGATGACGAACCAGGGACACACCGCGTGCGATGCCTGCAGCTGCGGGTCGGACTTGTACTGGGCATAGCGGTTGCGGTAGTCGTCGAGCGTGGTGGGCTCGGCGCCGAGGTGGATCCGTGCTGCGATGTCGGCCTCGCCGGGCAGCCCACCGCCCTCGTAGATGTAGTCGCCCAGCCAGACGGTGAAGTCGGGTCGCTGCTCGGTGATGTCGCGATGGGCGGCGTAGTAGCCGTCGGCAAAGTTCTGACAACTGCCGACAGCGAATCGCACCTGCTCCGTGGCATCACCGCCGGCAGGCGCCCGCCGGGTGGTACCCACCGCGCTGGCGTACTCACCGACGCGGAACCGGTAGAACCAGTCGCCCTGGTCGAGCGGCACGGTGGCGTGAACGCTGTGACCTCGGGCTGCGGAAGCGGTTTCGGTGCCGCTGATGGCTACCTCGGTGAAGTCGTCGGTGGCGCTCACCTCCCACAGCACGGGTATGTCGTCGGGCGGCATCCCGCCGCCGCGCAATGGGTCGGGCGCGAGCCGCGTCCACAGCACGACACCAGTGGCATCAGGGTCGCCCGACGCCACGCCGAGGGTGAACGGGTCGCCCGCCAGATCGACCGAGGCGAGGGTGGTCGTGGTGGACGTGGTGGGCGCCTCGGTCGTCGTCACCGCCTCGGTCGTGGCCACCGTCGAGTTGCCATCGGTGACGGATGAGGTCTGCTCCGCATCGTCGCTGCATGCTGCAATCACGACGGCAGCGGCACCGGCGAAGAACACGCGTCGAGAGATCGGTCGAGACAGCCCTTGGGGTCGCAGGGGTGAGAGGCGTCGCATCGCGTCAGTCTGGCACGTCGGGGTCACGGCACGTGGGCGAAGACGGCCTTGAGGTAGTGGCCCTGCGCGAAGGTGGCCGGGTGGTCGATCGGGTGGGCGGTGCGGCGGAACTCCTCCAGTGGCCGGCCTGCCTGGGCAGCGGTGTGCGAAACGGTGGTGTAGAAGTCGTCGGCGGTGACGCGACTGCTGCACGACGCCTGCACCAGCACGCCGCCGGGCCGCACCAGCTTCACGCCCTTTTCGGTGAGGAGCGCGTACGACTTCAGCGCGCGTTCCACGCTGGCTTGCCGAGGGGTGAACGAGGGCGGGTCGATGACGACGACGTCGAAGCGCTCGCCACTCCTGATCAGGCGGTTCATCACCTCGAAGGCATCGCCCACCATCGGTCGGAAGGTGCATGCTGCGACTGCCGGGACACCGATGTTGTGTTGCATGTTGCGGCTCGCGACGGCGAGCGTCGGCTCGCTGAGATCGACGGCAACCACCTCACGCGCGCCGCCGGCGGCAGCGTGCACGGAGAAACCACCCGTGCTGGCGAACATGTCGAGCATCCGGCAATCCTCGGCGACGCGGCCCACGAAGGCCCGGTTGTCGCGCTGATCGAGGAAGTGACCGGTCTTCTGGCCGTGCACGACATCGGCCTCGAAGGTGAGACCGCCCTCTTGGAACAGCACCGGGTCGGTGGGTGAAACGCCGATGAGCGCGTCGCCTTCCTCCAGGCCGAACAGCCCCGGCGTATCGATGTTGCGAGCGAGGCGCAGGACGAGCGCGTCGGGGTGGAACACCTCCTCGATCGCCGGCACCAGATCCGCCAGGTGCGGGACCCAGATCGTCGAGTACAACTTCAGCACCAGGGTGCGGTCGTAGCGATCGAGCACCAAGCTGGGGAACCCGTCGTTCTCGCCATTGAGGCAGCGATAGGCGGTGCAGTCGCCGCGATCGATCAGGGGTTGCCGGCGTGCGAGCGCAGCACGGATGTGGCCGGCCCAGAAGGAATGGTCGATCGTCGCCGGCTTGCCCTGATGGATCACCTTGATGCGGATCGGGCTCGCCGGGTCGTAGAGACCGATGGCCGCGAATCGTCGCTCGTCGTCGAAGATGACGGCGAGATCGCCGGGCTTGCCGTCGCCCTTGATCGAGTCGATCGAGGTCTCGTACACCCACGGATGACCACCGCGGATCTGGCGCAGGGCGTCGGGGGTGACGCGCGCGGCCAGGCGGCTGGCGGAAGGCCGGGGGAGTCGAGCAAACGAAGTCACCCGAACAGGGTAGGGGCAACTCGCGGATGTGCCCGGTGTGCTCGTGCGATGCGGCAGAGTACTGGTATGGAAATCGAGAATGCTGAGATCGAGCGGGTAGGCGTCGTGGGTGCGGGCCTGATGGGTTCGGGCATCGCCGAGGTGTGTGCGCGGGCCGGGCTGAGCGTCACCGTGTTGGAGGTGTCGCCGGAGGCGTGCGAGCGCGGGCGCAGTCGCGTGGTGGGCAGTCTCGACCGCGGCCTTCGGTCGGCCAAGCTCACCGAGGACGAGCGCGACGCGGCGATGGCACGGCTGGCGTTCACCACCGACGTCGCCGAGCTCGCTGATCGGCAACTGGTCGTCGAGGCCGTGATCGAGGACGAAGCGTTGAAGACCGACGTCTTTCGCGCGCTCGATCGTGAGGTCACCGATCCGCAAGCCATTCTCGCCAGTAATACCAGCTCGATCCCGATCATGAAATTGGGCATCGCCACCCAACGACCTGAGCAGGTCATCGGCATCCACTTCTTCAATCCGGTGCCTGTGTTGCGGTTGGTCGAGCTGGTCACTTCGCTGCTCACGTCCCCGGCCACCGCCGAACGCGCCAACACCTTCGCCACGGAGGTGCTGCACAAGCGTGTCATCCGTAGCCAGGATCGCGCCGGCTTCATCGTCAACGCGCTGCTCATCCCGTACCTGTTGTCGGCGATTCGCATGATGGAGTCCGGGTTCGCCACCGCCGCCGACATCGACGCCGGCATGGTGGAGGGCTGCAACCACCCGATGGGACCGCTGCACCTCACCGACCTGATCGGGCTCGACACCACGATGGCTGTCGCCGACAGCCTGTACGCCGAGTTCAAGGAGCAGCTGTACGCTTCGCCGCCGCTGCTGTCACGCATGGTGGAAGCCGGGCTGTTGGGCCGCAAGACCGGCCGCGGCTTCTACGACTACCAGGCGGGGCGCTGAGTGGCTGACGCGCTCGAACGGATCACCAATCTGGTTGCGCTGCTGATGGCGACGCGCGCACCCCTGACCCAGGAGCAGATCGTCAACGAGCTGGCCGGCCAGTACCCGCCGGGCGACGCGGCGCAGCGAGGAGCCTTCGAACGCGACAAGGCGCTGCTGCGGGATATCGGTGTACCGCTGGAGAGCGAGGTGCTCGGTGGCAATGACGCCGGCCGCACGGCGTACCGGATCGACCGTGGCCGCTACGAGCTCGCCGACCTGCAGCTGGCACCCGACGAGCAGGCTGCGCTACAGCTCGCTGTCGCCGCCGCGCGGCTCGCCGACGCGCAGTTCGGCTTGCTGAAGCTGGGCGGCGACCGCAGCTCACCGCCGGTGGTGGTGGCCAACATCCCAGAATTGCCGGCCCTGCCGACGCTGCGCGAGGCCGGCGCCAGTCGAGCCCAGGTGAGCTTCGGTTACCACGGATCACGCCGCCGACTGCACCCCTACACGCTGCTGCTTCGTGAGCGGTTCTGGTACGTGATCGGTCACGATGTCGACC
>JANONE010000223.1:0-2788 GCA_031420675.1 Ilumatobacteraceae bacterium
CTCGCCCGGACGGGTACGGCCGACCACCGCACCGTGAACCTTCTCCACCTCGCCGCGCTCGACCAAGGGCTTCACGATGCGACGAACCGTCTGCTCGCTCACGTTGAGCAGCATCGCCAATTCGCGAACGCTCACCGACCCGCGCAATGCGACGGTGTTCATCACGTCCTGTTCGTAGCGGGCCATGTGAGTATTCCAACACAAAGCAACACATCCGGCCATTTCTGTTGCTTTGCGCGCGAGTATGCGAGGCGTGAGTTCTCCTGCGCCTGCACCTCCAACGGCACTCCCCAGTTCTGCGAAGGCCGTCGTCATCGGCGGCGGCATCGTCGGCTGCTCCACCGCCTACCACCTGGCGAAGCTGGGGTGGACCGACACCGTTTTGATCGAGAAGCACAAACTCACCTCCGGCAGCACGTTCCACGCCGCCGGCCTGGTCGGCCAACTGCGCGCCAGCGCCAACATCACTCAACTCCTCGGCAACTCGGTGGAGCTGTACAAGACGCTCGAGGCGGAGACCGGCCAGGCCACCGGCTGGAAGATGAACGGCGGCCTGCGCCTCGCGTGCAACCAGGAGCGCTGGACGGAGGTGAAACGGCAGGCCACGACCGCCAAAAGCTTCGGCCTGGAAATGCACCTGCTCACTGCGACGGAGGCGCAGGCCCTGTGGCCGCTGATGGAGGTGGACGACGTCGTCGGCGCTGCGTTCCTGCCCACCGACGGCCAGGCCAACCCCAGCGACATCACGATGGCGCTCGCCCGCGGCGCCCGCATGTATGGCGCCACCGTTTGCGAAGACACCGAGGTGCTGCAGATCGAAGTGGTCGATGGCGTGATCCGCGCTGTCGTCACCGATCAGGGTCGTATCGAGTGCGAGAAGGTGGTCGTGTGCGGTGGCCAGTGGACTCGAGCGCTCGCAACGACCGTTGGCGTGAACGTGCCGCTGGTGAGCGTGGAGCACCAGTACGTCATCACCGAGCAGTTCACCCCCGAGGTGCCGCGCAACCTGCCCACTCTGCGCGACCCCGATCGCCTCACCTACTACAAGGAGGAAGTCGGTGGCCTGGTGATGGGTGGCTACGAGCCGGACCCGATCCCATGGGCGGTGAACGGCATCCCCCGCCCGTTCGAGTTCCAACTGCTGGAGAGCGACTACGAGCACTTCGCGCCGATCATGGATCTTGCCGTCGGTCGTGTCCCCCAGTTGGCCGACACGGGCATCCGCATGCTGATCAACGGGCCGGAGAGCTTCACCCCCGACGGAAACTTCATCCTCGGCGAGGCGCCAGAGCTGAGGAACTTCTACGTCGGCGCCGGTTTCAACGCGTTCGGCATTGCTGCCGGTGGCGGCGCCGGGCAGGCGTTGGCCGAATGGGTGCACGACGGGATGCCGCCCTACGACCTATGGGTGGTCGATCTACGCAGGTTCGGCCGCCCGCACACCGACACCGACTGGGTGCGCACCCGCACGCTGGAGGCCTACGGCAAGCACTACACGATGGCCTGGCCGTTCGAGGAGCACCACAGCGGCCGCCCCTGCCGAACTTCGCCGCTGTACGACCGCCTGCACGCGCGTGGCGCCTCGTTCGGCGAGAAGCTCGGTTGGGAACGCCCGAACTGGTTCGCCGATACGAGCCTCGGCGAATCTCCACGTGACGAATACACCTACGGTCGGCAGAACTGGTTCGCCGCCGTGGGGCGCGAGCATCGGGCGTGCCGCGAGGCCGCCGTGCTGATCGATCAGACCTCATTTGCGAAGTTCGCGTTGAAAGGCCCCGACGCCCTCGCCGCCCTCGATTGGATCTGCGCCAACAACGTGCGCAAGCCGGTCGGGTCGCTCACCTACACCCAGATGCTCGACGACACGGGCGGCATCCAGGCCGACCTGACGGTGGCCCGCGTGGCCGACGACGAGTTCTACATCGTCACCGGCACCGGCTTCGCCACCCACGACTTCGACTGGATCCAACGCAACATCCCGACCGCTGTGAATGCACAGCTGTTCGACGTCACGTCCGCCTCGTCGGTGCTCACGCTGATGGGCCCGAACGCCCGCACGATCCTGCAGTCGGTCGTGCGCGCCGACCTCTCCAACGAGGCCTTCCCGTTCGCCACCATGCAGACCATCGGCATCGCCGGCTGCCCCGTGCGCGCGCTGCGCATCACCTACATGGGTGAGCTGGGCTGGGAACTGCACCTTCCCGTGGAGTACGCGAGCAACGTCTACGACACGTTGATGGCGGCCGGGGCAGCGCACGGCCTGGTGAACGCCGGCTACCGGGCGATCGAGAGCACCCGCCTGGAGAAGGGCTACCGCGCCTGGGGCAGCGACATCGGCCCCGACCACACCCCCATCGAGGCCGGCCTCGGTTGGGCCGTGAAGCGCAAGAGCGGCATCCCGTTCCGCGGCCGTGAGGCCATCGAGGCCCAGTACGCCAACGGCGTGCGCAAGCTGCTCGCCACGTTCACCGCCGAAGCACAGGTGGTGCTCCTCGGCAGGGAGACGATCTACCGCGGCGGTGAGCGGGTTGGCTGGCTCACCAGCGGAGGGTTCGGTTACACGATCGACCGCTCCATCGGTTTGGGCTACGTGCGCCGCGCAAGCGGTGTCACGCCCGAGTGGGTGCTCGCCGGCAGCTACGAGCTCGAGGTCGGGGGCGAGCGCGTGCCGGCGCAAGTCTCGCTGCAGCCCCTCTACGACCCGACCAACTCGCGGGTGAGGGTCTGACATGGCCGACAACTCGCTCCCCCAACGGGCTCGCATCGTCATCATCGGTGGTGGCATCCT
>JANONE010000224.1:0-8694 GCA_031420675.1 Ilumatobacteraceae bacterium
GCGCACGCCGACCTGCTCGGCGAAACCGGAGAGGTCGGTGCCGTCGTAGGCCAGGGTGAATCGTGCTCGACGCATAACGTCGGTCAGCCTACGGACGCTAGAGGAGCGAGCTGATCTGCGGAGGGGCCGGCGGCTGTCGCCAGTAGCGCGGCACCCAGTTCGTCCCATGCAGTGGTGTAAGCGGTGGCCGACGAACCGTTGAGGATGAGGACGAAGGCCACCTCCTCGGCGCCAGTGACGTAGTACCCGCTGAGGGCCTTCACCTCGTTGGGGTTGTGCAGGGTGCCGGTTTTGCCCTGCAGCACGCCGATCAGGCCCTCCGTTTGGAAGGCATCGGCGAGTGTCGAGCCGGCCTGTCCGCCTCTGGCCAGCCCGGCGCCGACAGCGTCGGTGGCGCTGCCGCGCTCCAAGACCCCGGCCAGAGTGGCGCAGGTCAGTTGGGTGTCGTGGCTGAGGCCGGAACCATCGGTGAGCACCATCCCGACTGTGGGGATGCCCCACGACCCGAGCCTGTCCGTGATCGCCTGCAGCCCAGCGGAACGGGTTCCGCTCTGCGCAGTGGAGACGCCGATCTCCTTGACCAACATCTCGGCGGTGAGGTTGTCGCTGGTGGCCAACATCTCATTGACGATGCCGGTCAGGGGGGCAGACTGCACACTCGCCAGCACCCCCAGGCCGGCCGGCGCGGTACCGATGCCGGAACCATCCCCGACCGCAATGCCGCGATCCTCGATCAGCGAGACGAACGAATTCACTGCGCTCGCCGTCGGGTCGGAGTCCTGTGACCCCGACGACGTGATCGAGTCGTTGACCACCAACGCGCCTACCGGGGCTCCATCGGTGGTGGCGCGAATGTCGTTGCTCCACCCTGGCGGATGGCGATCGTCGTCGTAGCGACTTGCGTCGCCCAGTACTTGGCCGGTGATCTTGGTGACACCCGCTGCGACCAATGCATCGGCGAGCGCCTCCACGCTGGTGGCGTGCAACGGTGGCCGCTTGCGGTTGCCCGCCGCCTGGGTGTACCACTGCTCGCTCAAAACAGGGTCGCCGCCGCCCACCAGATAGACGTCGCCCTCGATCACACCGTTCAGTGGTGGCGGTCCCATCACGGTGGTGGTGAAGGTGAAGCCGGGCCCGAGCACATCGATGGCCACGGCCGCGGTGACGATCTTCAGGTTGCTGGCGGGGATCACGGCCAGATCGCTGTTGCGAGTGACCAGTTGGATGTCGTCGAGACCGACGGACAGACACGACGACCCGTCGATGGAATCGGCCAACGGTGCGACCGACGCGGTCAGCAGGTCGGCGCGGCGGTCGGCCGCCAACGCGGTCGGTGATCGACGCACCGACAACAGCGGCGTGGGAAGCGCGTCAGGCAGCACTTGCGGCACTGTCGATGCAGGTGTGGCCACCTTCGGCGGTCGGGCCTTCTCGTGGGCAACCAGGGCGAGCGCGCCCAGCGCGACGGCAGGTATCAACGCGCCGATCGACAGCACCAACACAGGGCGTCGTGCGTGGCTGGCCATGGAGCGAGGATACGACGTGGTGCTCAGAGCTGTGGCGCAGCCTGCTGCGCCGCTCTTTGCGAGTGCGAAGTTCGTCTCAGACGAGTTCGATACGAGCCATCTGGGCGTTGTCGCCCTGGCGCGGACCCAGCTTCAGGATGCGCAGGTAACCACCGTTGCGGTCCGTGTAGCGGGTGGCGACGTCGTTGACCAGCTTGTGGGTCATCTCCTTGTCGCCCAAGTAGCCCTGGATCTGGCGGATGCGGTGTACCCGCATCGGGCCTTCGTCCTGGGCCTTCTTGGCCTTGGTGATCAGCTTCTCGGCGATCGGGCGCAACGCCTTGGCCTTCGCCTCGGTGGTGACAATGGCCTCGGCGGCGATCAGCGACGCGGCCAGGTTGGCCATCATCAGCTTCTGGTGTTGCGAGCTACCGCCGAAATTGCGGGCTCGACGCGGTGTGGCGGGCATGGTCTGCTTCTCCTCTTACGGCTTCTCTTGCTCAGCCGCGCAGCGTCAGGCCGCGCTCGTCGAGCTTCTGCTTCACTTCGTCAAGGCTCTTCTGCCCGAAGTTGGTGATGTTCAGCAGGTCGTCTTCGTTCTTCGTGAGTAGTTCGCCGACGGTGTTGATCTGGGCGCGCTTGAGGCAGTTGCGCGGCCGCTCGGACAGATCGAGGTCTTCGATCGGCAGATCAAGGTCGGGCGAGGTGCTGGCGGTGCTGGCCACTTCGCCCAGTTCCAGGCCTTGCGGCTCATCACTGAGGTTGGCGATCAGGTCGACCAACGCACGCAGCGTGGCGCCGGCGGATGCAAGGGCCTCGCGCGGCGAGATGCTGCCATCGGTCTCGATGTCGATGACGAGGCGCTCGTAGTTCGTGCTCTGCTCGACGCGAGTGGGCTCGATCTCGAACATCACGCGGCGCACCGGCGAGAAGATCGCATCGATCGGCACGACGCCGATCGTGCGGTTCTGCGAGTCGCGGTCGCTGGACAGGTACCCGCGGCCGAGGCCGACGGTGAGATCGACTGCCAGGCGAGCCTTGCTGTTCAGCGTCGCGATGTGGAGATCCTTGTTGAGGATCTCGATCTCGGTCGGGCACTTGATGTCGCCGGCGGTGATGGCGGCGGGGCCACGTACGTCGAGACGCAGTGTTATCTCCTCATCGGCGGTGGAGGTGACGACGATGTCCTTGATGTTGAGGATGACGTCGGTGATGTCTTCGCTGACACCGTGGATCGTGTCGAACTCGTGCAGCGCGTCGTCGAAACGCACCGCCGTGATCGCCGCGCCAGGAATGCTGGAGAGCAGCGTGCGACGCAGTGAGTTGCCGATGGTGTGGCCGAAGCCCGGCTCGAGCGGCCCGACGGCAAAACGCTGCCGCTCGGGGTGTTCGTCGCCGAGAGCTTCGACGGTGGGGCGCTGAATGACGAGCATGACAATTGCCTCTGGTGCGGGGAAGGTGGCCGGGTTACTTCGAGTACAGCTCGACGATGAGCGACTCGCGGACGGGAACATCGATGTGCTCACGCTGGGGCAGTTCGCGAACGGTGACCTGTTTGCCACCGTCACCCTGCTCGAGCCAGCCGACCACGTTGCGGTCGAGCACGTCGAGGTTGTGCTGCACAATGATCATTTCGCGAGCCTTGGGCGACAGGGTGAGCACGTCGCCCTTCTTCACCCGGTAGCTGCGGATGTCGAGGCGCTTGCCATTGACCTGGATGAGGCCGTGGCTGACGAACTGACCGGCCTGCGGACGGGTGCTGGCCCAGCCGGCGCGGTACACCACGTTGTCGAGGCGCTGCTCGAGCAGGCGCAGCAGGTTCTCACCGGTGGGGCCGGCGAGGCGCACGGCCTCTTCGTAGGTGTTGCGGAACTGACGCTCCAGGACGCAGTAGATGTACTTCGCCTTCTGCTTCTCCTGCAGCTGGGCGAGGTATTCGCTGGGGTTGCCGCGACGACGGGTGCGACCGTGCGCACCCGGAGGGAACGGACGACGTTCGAGCGCCTTGCGGCCCTTCTCGTTCTCGTAGATGTTGATGCCGAGGCGGCGCGAGACGCGCACCTTCGGGCCGGTGTATCGAGCCATGTGATCAGGTCCTGCGGCGCTTCGGCTGACGGCAGCCGTTGTGGGGTACGGGGGTGACGTCCTTGATCGAGGTGACCTCGATACCGGTGTTCTGAATGCTGCGAACAGCAGTGTCGCGACCCGAACCCGGGCCCTTCACCTGCACTTCGACGCGACGCAGACCGTGCTCCATCGCTGCCCGGGCGGCCTTTTCGGCGGCCATCTGGGCGGCGAAAGGGGTGCTCTTGCGCGACCCCTTGAAGCCCACACCGCCGGAGGACGCCCACGAGATGACGTTGCCTTCGGTATCGGTGATGGAGACGATGGTGTTGTTGAACGAGCTCTTGATGTGGACGACACCGTTGGTGACGTTCTTGCGCTCACGCTTGCGGGGGCGGCGACCGCCCGGCTTCGGCTTCGCCATTACTTCCTCACAGCCTTCTTCTTGTTGGCGACGGTCCTCTTCGGGCCCTTACGAGTACGAGCATTGGTGTGCGTGCGCTGACCACGCACGGGCAGCCCCTTGCGGTGGCGCACGCCCTGGTAGCACTGGATCTCGATCTTGCGCTTGATGTCTTGCGCCACGTCGCGGCGCAAATCGCCCTCGACCGTGATGTTGGCATCGACCCAGACACGGATCTTGTTGACCTCGTCTTCCGTCAGGTTGCGCACCCGTTGGTTGGGGTCGAGGCCGGTGTCGGAGCAGATGCGCTGCGCCGTCGGCTTGCCGATACCGAAGATGTAGGTGAGCGAAATTTCCAACCGCTTCTCGCGGGGAATGTCGACGCCGGAAATACGTGCCATCGTGCGATCTTCTCTTTCAGCCCTGGCGCTGCTTGTGACGGGGGTTCTCACAGATCACACGCACGCTGCCATGGCGACGGATGACCTTGCACTTCTCACAGATTTTCTTGACGCTCGGTCGAACCTTCATGGATGCGTGCTTTCGTGTGCTGCTGTTGGACAAACGGAGACTTGGGGAAACGAACTACTTGTAGCGATACGTGATGCGACCGCGAGTGAGGTCGTAGGGAGTGAGTTCTACCTGCACTTTGTCGCCGGGCAGGATGCGGATGTAATGCATCCGCATTTTCCCGGAGATGTGCGCCAGGACCTTGTGGCCATTTTCGAGCTCCACCCGGAACATGGCGTTCGGGAGGGACTCGTTGATCGTGCCTTCCAGCACAATGGCATCGTCTTTCGGCTTGGGCAGAAAAGCCTCCTCGATCGGTGGGATCAGAACACCCCAGCGAGTTGGAGACGTGACCAGGCACGACAAGGCTCGCAAGGGCCGAGGTGCAATGCTACCGCCCAGCGAACACAACGCCAAGCCCCGGACGTGCCAATCGCGAATCGCACGCTACTCGCCCCACCCAAGCTGGTCGCGGCATCTCGCTGTCGAAAACCCGGCTTCGTGTCGCGCCCCTGACCACGTAGATCGGCGGTCGAGCCGCGACAGGAACGGTAATTCGGGGGCGGGCGCGGAGTGCTCTCGATGAGACTGACGCCCATGGCCACCGCGACCTCACGTTGGCGCGCACTCCTCGCGCTGCTGCGGCCCGATTCCCGCCGATGGGTGGGGCTCGGGTGCTTGGTCGCGCTCACCTCCGGGTTGTCGCTCGCCGGGCCGTTGGTCGTGCGCCGCATGATCGACCTCGCTCGCGGTGGCGCCTCGGCTTCGCAGCTCACCTCGTTGGCCGTGCTGTTCCTCTGCCTGGCGATCGCTGCCCAACTCATCACCGTCGTCGTCGCCTGGTTCGCGACCGTCACCGCCTGGCACACCACCAACCTGATCCGCCTGCAACTCGCAGGACACGTGTTGGGCCTCGACCACGAGTTCCATCGCCGCCACACTCCTGGCGAGTTGATCCAACGAGTCGATGGTGATGTCACCTCCGTGAGCGATTTCCTCGGCAGGGTCGTCCCTCGTGTGGTGGGCGCAGCGGCGATGGTGATCGGCATGGTCGCGGTGCTGGCCGTCGTCGATTGGCGGCTGGCGCTCGGTGCACTCGCGTACGTGCTGGCATCGGCGTGGTTGATCGTGCGCGGTCGCCACCGCGCCGTTGGCGAAGCCAGCGAGGAGATGGGCGCCTACGCACAACTGTACGGCGGCATCGAGGAGCGGCTCACCGCCTCCGAAGACCTGCGCGCGAACGGCGCCGGAGCACACGCGATGTGGCGCTTCGTCGAGGAGAGTGCGGCAGCGATGCACCGCTCCGTGCGTCGCGAATCGGCCTTCCTGCGACTGTGGTGGGTCGTGCAGGGCTCGGTGGCGGTCGGCTCCGCAGTGTCGCTCGTGGCCGGCGCCGCCATGGTGGGCAGTGGCGCAATCACCCTGGGCACCGCGTTCCTCATGTTCCAATATGTGCTGCTGCTCGAACGCCCGCTGGAAGACGTCGTGCAGCAGCTGGAGACCGTGCAGAAGGCGAACGGTGCGATGGTGCGTGTGATCGACCTGTTGGCCGAGCAACCCACCATCCTCGACAACGGCACCACCCTGCCCCCTGCGGGCCCGCTGACCGTGGAGTTCGCCGGTGTCTCGTTCGACTATCTTGGTCCCGACGGCGACGGCGACGGCGCGAACGCGACCGAGAGCGGGAACGCGACCGAGAGCGGGAACGCGCCAGTGCTGCGCAACATCTCGCTCTCGATCGGCGCCGGCCGGTCGGTGGGAGTGGTCGGCCGCACCGGCAGCGGCAAGACCACGCTCTCCCGTCTGCTCCTGCGCCTCGTGGAGGCCACACAGGGCGAGGTGCTGCTGGGCGGCGTGGCCATCGGCGACATCCCGATGGCGGAACTGCGCCGCCGCGTGGCGATGATCCCTCAGGAGGTCGAGCTGTTCAGCGGCACCGTGCGCGATAACGTCACCCTGTTCGACCCGTCGCCCTCCGACGCGCAAGTGGAACACGCACTGCGGCGGGCAGGGCTCGAGGGTTTGGCCGGTGGAGGGATCCATCGCGACCTCGGCGCCGGTGGGGCCGGCCTCTCGGCGGGGGAAGCACAGCTGCTCGCCCTCGCTCGCGTGTGGCTGCGCGAACCCGACCTGGTGGTGCTCGACGAGGCAACTGCCCGCGTCGACCCAGCGACGGAGACGCTGTTGGAGGCCGCCATTGCCGAGCTGATGCACGGACGCACCACCGTCATCATCGCCCACCGGCTCAGCACGCTGCGGCACGTCGACGAGATCGTCATACTCGATCACGGCATGGTCGTGGAGCACGGCGACCGGTCAGCGCTGGTCGCCGACGACGGCAGCCGCTTCCACCATCTGTTGGCACTCGCGCTGGAGGGCACGACATGACGCGCCCACCCGGTGTCTGGCGCCTCGCCTGGCGGGTCGCACAACATCGCCCGCGCGCATTCTGGGCGGGCTGGGGACTGTTCGTGCTCTTCTTCACTTTCCCCGTGCTCACTGGTTGGCTGCTCGGCCGCGGCTTTCACGCGTTGGAGACCGGCCACCACACGCAGGTCTACTGGTATGCCGCCGCCGCGCTCCTCAGCGATGCACTGCGAATGAGCACCATCCATGCCGGTGCCCTCGTGTGGACGCAGGCGTGGGTGCACATGCAGACGTTCTTGCGGGCCAACCTGCTCACCGCCCAGCTGGCGAGCGGAGGCCCGGAAGCCGGCCAACCCGTGGGTTCCGCGGGCGAGGCCATCACTCACTTCCGCGACGACGTCGAAGACGCCACGATGTTCATCGACGGGCTGGTCGACGTCAGTGCCGGCACGGTGTTCACCGTGCTCGCGGCGTTCGTGCTCGGCAGCATCGACGCGGGGGCTGCCGCGATCCTGATCGTTCCCTTGGCCGGCGTTGCCGTCGCGACCCGCACCCTCGACAATCGCATCAAGCGTTACCGCGCCACTGACCGGGCAGCCGCTTCGGCAGTCAGCGGTTTCCTGGGCGATGTGATGGCCGCAACAACCACCGTCAAGGTCAACGACGCAAGCACCACCACGCTCGCTCGCCT
Source organism: Ilumatobacteraceae bacterium (assembly GCA_031420675.1). GTDB lineage: Bacteria > Actinomycetota > Acidimicrobiia > Acidimicrobiales > Ilumatobacteraceae > UBA668. Next base: position 7,541 of record JANONE010000224.1, read on the forward strand.
ACGGACGCTCGTCGACCAGCGGCGCCATACGGCCGTGCGCGATCGCGTGCTCGACGAAGGAGTGCAAGCGTTTGCCCAAGGGGCGGCCGATGTCGGTCTCGGCTTCGTGTTGCTCATCACCGCCGGCGCCCTCGCTTCAGGGACGTTCGACGTAGGAAAGCTCGCCGTGTTCGCCGCCTACCTCGGCTGGTTGAGCTTCCTGCCCCGCATGGTGGGGCGCGTGATGGCTCGGCGCAAGCAGGCAGGCGTCGCCTTCGAGCGCATGCGCGGCCTGGTGGCCGACGGCGACGTGCGCAACACGGTCCGGCCCCGCACATTGCCCGTCGGCCGACGCGAGGACCGACCGCGAGTGGCCGCAGGCAGACCCGAACGTACGGAGCTGGGCGTATTGGAGGTCCGCAAACTCACCGCTGTTTACGCAACCGGAGGCGGCGTTCGCGACATCTCGTTCACGTTGCCCAGGGGCAGCTTCACCGTGCTGACCGGACCTATCGGGTCGGGCAAGAGCACGCTGCTCCGCGCCCTGCTCGGCCTCGGCCGCGATGTGTCCGTCACCGGCGAAGTGCGCTGGAACGGTGAGGTGGTCACGGATCGGGCAGCGTTCTTCGTACCACCAAACGCGGCCTACCTACCACAGGTACCGCAGCTGATCAGCGATTCGGTGGCCGACAACATCACGCTGGGCGACCTGCCGGACGCCGCCCTGCTGCGCGCACTCGACATCGCCGCGGTCCGCAGTGACATAGAGGAGATGCCCGACGGTACGGGAACGCTCATCGGCCCACGCGGCCTGCGCTTGTCGGGCGGCCAGCGACAACGCGTCGCCACCGCCCGCGCCATCGTGCATGCGCCGGAGCTCGTCGTCCTCGACGACCTTTCGAGTGCGCTCGACGTCGAGACAGAACTTCAGTTGTGGGCCAACCTCGCCGCCGCCGGCATGACGGTACTGGCCGTCTCGCATCGGGCGGTGGCCTTCGACCGTGCCGATCAGGTGCTGTTCCTCGACGCCGGCGCGCTGGCGGTCACGGCACCCGCGTATTGACACACCACGCTGCTTCCAAGGCGCACCCCGAGGGCGGCTACAATTGCCCCCGAACGTGAAATGGGTCCTGTGAGGCCCATACGTGAAGGGAACACCCGTGTCGTCCGAGAAC
>JANONE010000225.1:0-11908 GCA_031420675.1 Ilumatobacteraceae bacterium
GCGAGTACCCACTCGGATGGCAATCAGGCACTCGGTGCGGCAGCGGCTCCCTCGCACCGGGCGGCTGGCACTCGGATGTGGGGGTGGACCTGGGGGCCGCGGTGCGGGCGTGTCCGGCGTCTCGTCGTGTGGGCGTGCCGGGTGCTGGGGCTTGCGCCGGGTAGCGTTACCGGCCGTGTCAGCGGCTCCTCTTTACGACGTGGTGGGGGTGGGCAATGCCCTCGTCGACGTGATCAGTCACGCCGACGATGCGTTCATCGCCGCCTACGAGTTGGTGAAGGGGTCGATGACCCTCGTCGATACAGATCGCGCGCTCTACCTGTACCGCGCGCTGGGCTCGGCCGTGGAGATGAGCGGCGGCTCGGCCGCGAACACGATGACCGGCGTCGCGTCGTTCGGTGGCACCGCGGCGTACATCGGCAAGGTCAGCAGCGACGAGCTCGGCGACGTGTTCGGCCACGACCTGCGCGCCGTTGGTGTGCAGTTCCGGCCCGGCCGACCTGATGCTGAGACGCCCACCGGTCGCTGCATCATCGTGGTCACCCCCGATGCCGAACGCACGATGAACACCTACCTCGGTGTGTCGTCGCTGCTGTGCCCCACCGACATCGACGAGGCCACCGTCGCTGCCGGCAAGGTGCTGTACATGGAGGGCTACCTGTACGACCGCCCGGAGGCGAAGGAAGCGTTCCGCCGCGCCGCGGCCGTCGCGCACGCGCATGGCCGGGAAGTGTCGCTGACGCTCAGCGATTCGTTCTGCGTCGATCGCCATCGCAGCGACTTTCGCTCGCTCGTCACCGACGAGGTCGACATCCTTTTCGGCAACGAGGACGAACTGATGGCCCTCTACGAGGTCGAGTTGTTCGACGAAGCGTTGCGCTGCGTGCAACGCGACTGCGATCTTGCGGTAATCACCGTCGGCGCCCGCGGGTGCTACATCATCCGTCGCGACTCTGTCGTCACTGCACCTGCCGAGCCAGTGGACAAGGTGCTCGACACCACAGGCGCCGGCGACCTCTTCGCCGCCGGCTTCCTCTACGGCTACACGCGTGGGCATCCGCTCGAGTATTGCGCGAAACTGGGTGCCCTCGCCGCCGCCGAGGTGATCTCGCACGTGGGCCCGCGTCCCCTCCTCGAACTGAGAACACTCCTTCCACGAAACGACATGCCATGAAAGAAGCTCACCACGACGACATGGCTGCGCTGCGCGCGACCGCCGAGGCGTGGCTCGCCGCCGAACCCGACGCCGACATGCGAGAGGAGCTGGGGGCTCTGTTGCACGGCTCGCAGGACGCACTCCGCGAGCGCTTCACCGGGCGCCTTCAGTTCGGTACCGCCGGTCTGCGTGCCGCCATCGGTGTCGGTCCCCAACGCATGAACCGGCTGGTGGTGCGGCAAGCCGCAGCCGGCCTGGTCGACTACCTGCTCGCCAACGTGCCCAACGTGGCCGAGTGTGGTGTCATCATCGGGTACGACATGCGCCGCAAGAGCGATGCGTTCGCGCTCGACACGGCTCGCGTGTGCGCGGCCAGGGGTGTGAAGGCCTTGCTGTTCGACCAGGTCGTGCCCACACCCGTGTTGGCGTGGAACATCACCGAGGTCGGCGCGGCTGCCGGTGTGATGGTGACGGCTTCGCACAACCCACCGGCCGACAACGGCTACAAGGTGTACCTGAGCACCGGGGCTCAGATCGTGCCACCGGCCGACAGCGACATCTCGGCGTGCATCGACGAGGTCGACGCGACCACCGTTGAGCTGGCGCCGGAGGACGATCCGCTGATCGAACCCCTCGGCTCCGATCGCATCGAGGCGTACCTCGCATCGGTGCCTGCCGTTCGGCTGTGCCCCGACCTGCCGGGCGTGCCGTCCGCGTACACCGCGTTGCACGGCGTCGGCGGGGCTCCACTGCTGGCTGCCTTCGAACGCGCCGGTCTGCCCGCACCGGCCGTGGTGGCAGTGCAACAGCAACCTGACGGCACGTTCCCGACGGTCCCGTTCCCGAACCCGGAAGAGCCGGGCGCGATGGATCTGCTGATGGCCTGCGCAGCCGAATCGGGCGCGCAGATCGCGCTCGCCAACGACCCCGACGCCGACCGCATGGCCGCAGCCATCCCGACACCTGCCACATCGACGGCACCCAGCGGCTGGCGTCGCCTCGGTGGCGACGAGATCGGTTGGCTGCTCGCCGACCACATCCTGCGCCACACGAACGGCGAGGGTCGTGTGGTGATCACCACGCTCGTGTCGTCGTCGCTGCTGGGCCGCATGGCTGCTGCTCATGGAGTCACCTGCCTGGAGACGTTCACCGGTTTCAAATGGATCGGCCACACCGTGCTCGAGCATCCCGAGTTGCGCTTCGTGTTCGGCTACGAGCAGGCGCTGGGCTACCTCGTCTGCGGGCAACCGCTCGACAAGGACGGCATCACGGCGGCCGTGCTGATGGCCGAGGTCGCCGCGCTGGCCGCCGCGGAAGGTGTCACGCTGCAGGAGCGTCTCGATGTCATCGCGGCCACCTACGGTCGTCATGTGATGGCCGAGAAGTCGATCCGCATGGCACCCGTCGCCGCCGCCGCCGCTGTGGCCAGGTTGCGTGCCGAGCCGCCCACCGACGTCGGTGGGCGCGAGGTCACTTCGGTGCAGTGGTTCGGGGAAGCCGGTCTGTTGCGCCTGCAGTTGGGCGCTGCGCTGCGGCTGCAGGTGCGCCCCAGCGGCACTGAGCCGAAGGTGAAGCTGTACGGCGAAGGCATCGACTGCGAGCCCGCCGAGTTCATGGAAGCGCTCGCCGGCCTCCTCGGCTGACGGGCCGGGTGTGGGGGCGCCGTGGGTGGTCAGCCTCGGTGATTCGTACATCTCCGGTGAGGGTGGCCGCTGGGCGGGAAACAGCAACAACAGTTCGTCGAGCGTCGATGCCGGCGGGTCGGCCGCCTATTTCGACAACGCCACCCGTACCGCAGAGGTGATCAACCGCTGCCACCGCTCCACTGCGGCCGAGATCCACATCGGAGGTGGCATCAGCAGCGCCAACCTCGCCTGCTCCGGAGCGCAGGTCAACACGTACACGTCCAGTGACGGTTACTTCAAGCCAGGCATCGACTTCTACAACAGTGGTGGCAATCAGGGCCAGGCGCTGGCGCTGGCGAACTTCGCCGCCACGCACAACGTGCAGATGATCCAGCTGTCGATCGGCGGCAACGACTTCAACTTTGCCAGCATCGTGCAGACCTGCGTCAGCAACTTCCTCACCTCACCGTCGTGGTGGCCGAATTACTGCAACGACAACAGTTCGGTGGCAGCCAACTTCACCACCGCCAACGTGAACGCGAAGACCGCCCTCATCACCGGCGCGATCAACAACGTGAAGACCGCGATGGCGAACGCCGGCTACAGCACCGGCCAGTACAGGATCGTCGTGCAGACCTACCCATCGCCCGTGCCCAACGGCCCCGGCTTCCGTTATTCGCAATCGGGCTTCACCCGTCAGAGCACCGGCGGTTGCGGCTTCTGGAACAACGACGCCAACTGGGCGAACGGCACGGCGCTGGTCAAGATCAACAACTCCGTGAACAACGCTGCCGCTTCCGCCAACACATCGGGCAACGTGACGGTGCTCGACCTCGCCGCCTCGTTCACCGGCCGTCGCCTGTGCGAGAACACGGTGAACCTGATGGAGAACAGCGGCAAAGCCAACTGGAGCGTGGCCGGTGCCAGCGACAGCACCGAATGGATCGCCCAGATCCGAACGGTCAGCACCGTCTTCGGCCCGTACTACGTGCAGGAGAGCCTGCACCCCAACTGGTGGGGCGAGAAGGCGATCCGGAACTGCGTGCGTCAGGCCTACAACGGCGGCGTGCCCAAGGGCGGCGTGTGCACCCGTGCCACCGGCCTCAACGCCAACGGTGAACCGAACATGACGCTCGTCTGAGCGGTCAGGCCGGGGAGCCGAACTGGCGGTCGCCGGCGTCACCGAGGCCGGGCACGATGAACGCGGTGTCATCCAGCCGTTCGTCGAGCGAGGCCGTGTAGACAGCCAGGTCGAGACCGCTCGTGCGCAGCAGCTCGATGCCTTCCGGCGCAGCCAGCACGCAGACCACGATGATGGTGCCGGAAGCGCCGCGCTCGACCAGCAGTTTGCACGTGTGGGCCAGCGATCCGCCGGTGGCCAGCATCGGGTCGAGCACGATGATCTGGCGACCCGTCAACGATTCGGGCAGCTTGTTGACGTACGGCATCGGTTGGTGCGTTTCCTCGTTGCGGGCCACGCCGATGAAGCCGATGTCGGCGTTGGGCAGCAGATCCTGTGCGGCGTGCAGGAAGCCGAGGCCGGCGCGCAGGACGGGTACGACCACCGGTTGGGTCGTCAGCTGACGGCCGAGCGTCTCGGTGAGCGGTGTCTGCACGCGCACGGCGTGGGTGGGCAGGCCACGGGTGGCCTCGGCCAGCAGCAGCGTGCCAATACGCTCCAGCTCCTGGCGGAACAGCGCGTTGGGCGTGTCCTTGTCGCGCACGCGGGTGAGCGAATCAGCGATCAGCGGGTGGTCGACGACGTGGAGAGCAACAGCCATGCCACGAGTTTGCCAGACCTGCGGTCGGCGCCCGCAATGACGGCAGGGATGCGGTTCAGAGAGCGCCGGCGCGGGCCATGGCGTAGCGGGGCTTGATGATGCCGTTGATGATCTTCAGGCGTTCTGGGAAGGGGGCGAAGGCGCTCTTCATGCCGTTGATCGTGAGCCACTCGAAGTCGTCGATGCCCCAGCCGAAGGCGTCGCGCAACTGCTCCATCTCGTTCGACATGGAGGTCGCGCTCATCAAACGGTTGTCGGTGTTGAGGGTGACGCGAAAGCGCAGCCGACGTAGCAGGCCGATCGGGTGGTCGGCGACGGTGGCGCACACACCGGTGCCGACGTTGCTCGTCGGGCACAGTTCGAGCGCGATTCGTCGGTCGCGCACGAACGCGGCCAAGCGACCCAGCTCTTCCTCGCCCGGGGGGCCCTTGATGTCGTCGGTGATGCGGACTCCGTGGCCGAGCCGTTCGGCGCCGCAGAACTGCACCGCTTCCCAGATGCTCGGCAGGCCGAACGCCTCGCCGGCGTGGATGGTGGTGTGGAAGTTCTCGCGACGCACGTACTCGAAGGCAGCGAGGTGACGGGTCGGCGGGTAGCCGGCTTCTTCGCCGGCGATGTCGAACCCGACGCAGCCGGCGTCGCGCCAACGCACAGCCAGTTCGGCGATCTCGGTGCTGCGGGCGGCGGTTCGCATCGCCGAGCAGATGAGGTAGATCGTCAGGTCGGTGCCGGCGGAGCCACGCCGAAATCCTTCGAGGATGGCCTCGACCACTTCGTCAAGTGTGAGGCCCTTGTCGGTGCACAGCTCGGGGGCCATGCGCACTTCGGCGTACACCACGCCGTCGGCGGCAAGGTCGACCGCGCACTCGTAGCTCACCCGCTCGATCGCGTCGCGGTGCTGCATCACGCCGACCGTGTGAGCGAACGTCTCCAGGTAGAGCACGAGGTCGTTGCGCTTGGCGCCGAGATTGAACCACGAGGCCAGCTCCGTCTCGTCGTAGGACGGCAGGTGCTTGTAGCCGTACTCGTTGGCGAGTTCGATCACCGTCAGCGGCCGCAGACCCCCGTCGAGATGGTCGTGGAGCACGACTTTGGGGAGCGTCTTGATGTTCATGCTCGCTCGTCCTCGTCGTTGAGCTTGCAGAGGCAGGTCATCGAGACAGCGTAGGCGGTAGTCCTTGCTGCCCCTACCCTGACGCCTATGAGCACGCCTGCGGACACGCCCTCATCAGACCGGCAACTGACGATCCTGGGAAGCACCGTGCGCCATCCGGTGGAACACGTGGAGGTGTTCCCTGCACCCGCCCACGTGACGCTGGTGAGGTTCACCAACGACGAGCTGAGCTCGATGTGCCCGGTCACCCAGCAACCCGACCTGTCCACCGTGGTCATCGAGTACGTGCCCGAGCAGTGGTGCATCGAATCGAAGAGCCTGAAGCTGTACCTGTGGGGCTTTCGTGAGCGGGCCGTGTTCGCAGAGGCGATGGCCGCCGAGATCGCCGGCGAGGTCATGCTGTCGGCCGGCCCGAAGCACGTACGGGTCACGCTCACGCAGCGCCCCCGTGGTGGCATCGAAGTGCAAGCCGTCGCCGAACTCGGCCGCTGAACCGTCGAGCCGAGGGCGGCACCCTCACGCTTCGGCGTTCACATGTCGTCGAGTGACTGCTCATCGCCGAAGCTCGTACCGCCGACCGTCGAGCCGCTCAGCCGCCGCGTAGCGCGCCCGACTCGCGGAGCGACGCCACTTCGTCGATCGTGTAGCCGGCCTCGAGCAGCACCTCGTCGCCGTGCTCGCCGATCAGGGGCGCGTGGCGCCGAACGGACGTGGGCGTGGCATCGAAGCGCACGCCCGACGGAATGACGCGGTACTGCCCGATCAGCGGGTGCTCGGCGAGCGGTAGCTCGGCGACGAGGTCGTCGAGGCTTGCCACCCGACCGGCAGGGATGTCGTGGCGTTCACAGAAGGCCAGCCATTCCTCGGTGGTGCGCGTGGCCAACACGGCGACCACCTCGCCGTACAGGCTGTCCGCCGCCTGTGCGCGGGTGAAGCGGTTCTGCAGCCGTGGATCGTCGACCAGGTCTGTTCTGCCACCGGCCTCGAAGAGGGCGACGAAGTTGGCCTTGCTGTAGGCGAGGATGTGGATCCAGCCGTCGGCGGTGCGCTGCGGCTTGCGATTGGGCGACAACACACGCCGGTACCCGGCCCGGCCCAGCGGAGGCTCAGGGATGGCGGCGCTGCCGTGCTCGGCCAGCATGAACGCCTGCATCGCCTCCACCATCGGCACCTCCAACCGTTGCCCTTCGCCAGTTCGGTCGCGGTGGTGCAGGGCCGCCAGCACGGCGTAGACGATGGTCAGGCCGCTCACCTTGTCGGCCACGATCGTCGGCGCGATCGCCGGCTGGCCGTCGCGGCGCAGGAACGTGTCGGCCAGCCCGGACGCCGACTGGATGACGTCGTCGTAGGCGGGCCGGTTGCCGTCGGGCCCATCGGTGGCCCAGCCCTGCGCCTGGCAGAAGATCACCTGCGGATTGCGGGCGCGCACATCGTCGTAGGCCAAACCCAACCGCGCCAACGGGCCGGGCCGCAGGTTGGTGACGACGATGTCGCTCGTCTCGGCCAGCCGCAGAAAGGCCTCGCGGCCATCGGGGTGCTTGAGATCCAGCGACACGTTGCGCTTGTTGCGCAGCAGGTTCAACGACACCCCGGAGAGTTGTGGGTGCGGGCCCGGGCCCATGAACCGGTTCGTGTCGCCGCGTATGTCTTCGATGCTGATGACTTCGGCGCCGAGGTCGCCGAGGATCTGCGTGGCCAACGGCCCCATCACCACCGAGGTGAGATCGAGGACGTGGACGTCGGCGAGTGGGCCGCTCACGGGACGGGTTGCCAGGGAATGGTCAGTGGCCCTCGCCGCTGCGATACGGCAAGCCGGCGTGGGCGGGTGGGCGTAGTCGCTGGCTGGCCGTGGCGAGCACGATCAGCGTCAACAGGTAGGGCGCAGCCTTGGTGAGCGGTTCTGGCACCTTGCTCACCTCCAGGTAGACCACCAGGAAGAGCGCTCCGGCGACGACGGCGTTGATGGCCGGCACGAGGCGCCGTCGCACAAGCGACGTGAGTACCAGCAACCCGCAGACGAAGGTGAGGAAGAGGAACAACTTCGGCAGGCTGCTCGGCCCGACCAGTTGCAGGGCCTCGGCAAAACCGAACAGCGCCGCACCGCCGAGCACTCCCGACGGCCGCCAGTTGCCGAAAATGGTGGTAGCGAGGCCGATGAAGCCTCGGCTACCGGTTTGCCCCTGGCGGTAGTACGACGACGACACGATGGCCAAGAACGCACCGCCGAAGCCTGCGAACCCACCGCTGATAGCCATCGCCACATAGCGCAGCGGGGTCACCTTCACGCCCAGGCTCTCGGCGGCGCTGGGTGCCTCGCCCGACGAGCGCAGCCGCAGGCCGAATCGTGTGCGCCACAGCACCCATGTGGAGGCCGGCACCAGCGCAACTGCGATCAACGACGCCCACGACACGTTGAACACCAAGCCGCGCAGGATGCCCGCCAGGTCGGCGATCGCGAACCATTGTCGTTTCTCGAGCCACCCGAGCATGTCGGGACTTTTCCAGTCGCCGATCGAGCCGCCGGCGAGGAACGGGAGGTTCACACGCGGGATCGGGTACTTCTGCTGCGGCGACTGGCTGATGCCGGCGCCCTGGATGTCGGCGGTGTACACGAGTTCGCTCATGTAGCGCATGGCCCCGAAGGCGAACAGGTTGATCGCGACGCCGGAGATGACGTGGTTGACGTTGAACTGCACGACGGCCAGCGCGTGGATGAGGCCGCCCGCTGATCCGGCGATGATGCCGAGCAGCAGCCCGACCCACGGGCCGTATTTCCACGCGCCCCAACCGCCGAACCAGGTGCCGAAGATCATCATGCCCTCGATACCGATGTTGACGATGCCAACGCGCTCCGCCCAGAGGCCGGCAAGGCCGGCAAGGAGGATCGGGATGGTGACCAGCAGCGTGGTGCTCGCCGTCTGCGACGAAGTCAGGTCGCCGCCGTCGGTGATCACACGGGTGAGCGAAAGCAGCAGGAACAAGACGCCGGCGATCAGCAGCGCTCGGGCGGGGGATGCCTTGCTCACCAACGCCACCAACCCGGCCCGGGAGGTACTGGTGGTGGGCACGGCTTCGATGGTGGTGGGAGCGCTCATGCCGCCACCGCCGGGAGGGCGAGTTGGGCTGCGGTGCGATCAGCGGTACGTTTCGCGACTCGTCTACCGACCACCTCGTTGACGATGACCACCGTCAGCAGGATGATCGCCTTGATCACGAGCACGATCGACTGCGGGATCTTGGCGATCTGCAGCGGGCCGGCCACGGAGTCGAGGAAGCCCCACAGCAGTGCCGCGACGACGATGCCGGCGGGGTGGTTGCGACCCAGGAGCGCCACGGCGATGCCGTTGAAGCCGTAGCCGTCGGGTCGGGTCGGGCCATAGGCGTGTGTGTTGCCGAGCAGCGAGGGCAGCCCGGCGAGGCCGGCGACCGCTCCCGACATCAGCATGGCGGTGATGATCATCCGGTTCGAGCTGATGCCCGCCGTGCGGGCAGCGACCGCATTCGCCCCCGATGCCCGCAGCCGGAACCCGAACCTGCTCTTGTAGACGACGAGCCAGAAGAGCACCACCACGATCAGCGCGATGAAGATGAACGACGTAAGTCGGTTCTCCACGAGATCCGGGACCCAGGCGGTGGAGGGCAAGGGTTTGGTCTTCACGTCGAGGTTGCCGGGCGTCTCGTAGCGGAACCTGGCGTTGAACAACCAGTCGATGACGCTGAGGGCGATCGCGTTGAGCATGATCGTCGCGATCACCTCGTTGACACCCTTCTTCACCTTCAGGACGGCAGCGATCCCGGCCCACGCGGCGCCGCCCGTCATCGCCACCAGGAGGAGGAACGGCACGTGCAGGAGTGCCGGCAGGTGCACGTAGGTGCCGGCGACGGCGGCGCAGAACATGCCCACCAGGAACTGTCCTTCGACGCCGATGTTGAACAGGTTCATCTTGAAGCCGATGGCCACCGCTACGGCGGCGAGGATCAGCGGGGTGGCCCGCTGCACCATCTCGAGCAGCTTCTTCTCCTGCAGGCCGGCCTCGAGCATCTTCGAGTAGGCGTCGAACGGGTTCTTCCCGGTGACGGCGAGCAGGATGCCGGCGAGCACGAGCGCGAGGGCAACAGCCGCCAGCGAACTGGCCAGCGTGACCATCACCTGCTTCTGGCCGAGCCCGCGCGTCTTGACCACACCCTTGGACGACTTCGTGATCGGCAGGCTCACGAGGCAACCTGCTGGACGCCGCCGGTCATGTAAGTGCCGAGGAGCTCAGGTGTGGCCTCGGCAGGAATGAGATGGGCGTTGATGCGGCCGTCGAACATGACGAGGATGCGGTCGGAGAGGCCGATGACTTCTTCCAGGTCGGCCGAGATGAGCAGCACTGCCAGCCCGGCATCGCGAGCAGCACGGAGCTTCTCCCAGATGGCCGCTTGGGCGCCGATGTCGACGCCTCGCGTGGGATGGGCGGCGATCAGCACCCGAGGGTGGCTGGACAGCTCGCGGCCGACCAACAACTTCTGCTGATTGCCGCCCGACAGCGCAAACGCGGGCACCAGTTCGCTGGGTGTGCGCACGTCGAACTGCTCGATGACCGTGCGGCTGTCCTGTTTGGCTGCCGCAGCATTGATGAACGGGCCGCGCAGGAACTGCGGGTCGCCATCGCGACCGAGCAGGGTGTTCTCCCACAGCGGTGCATCGAGCAGCAAGCCCTCGCGGTGGCGGTCGAACGGGATGTAGGACAAGCCGTTCATCAACCGCTCGTGTGGGCTGGTGTTCGTGACCTCCTCGCCGTCGATGCTGATCGTGCCCTCGGAAGGTTTGATGAGACCGATGATCGCCTCGCACAGCTCGAACTGGCCGTTGCCTTCGACACCGGCGATACCGAGCACCTCGCCCTCGCGCACCTCGAACGACACGCTCTCCAGTGCATGCTTGCTGCCCGGGCCGGCGACGGTGAGATTTTCCACCTGCAGGCGCAAGGTGGAGCCGACCTCGCTGGTGCGGCCGTGCGGAGACGGCAGTTCGCTGCCCACCATCAGCTCCCCGAGCTTGTACCGGGTGACCTCGTCGGGCTTCACCTGCGCGACCGTGGTGCCGTCGCGGATGACCGTGATGTCGTCGGAGACCGTGAGCACCTCGTCGAGCTTGTGCGAGATGAAGATGATCGTCGCACCGTCGGCCACCAGTCGGTGCAGGTTGCCGAACAGTTCGTCGACCTCTTGGGGCACCAACACGGAGGTGGGCTCGTCGAGGATGAGGATCTTGGCGCCGCGGTACAGCACCTTCAGGATCTCCACCCGTTGACGCTGTCCCACACCAAGGTCCGAGACCGGTGCGTCGAGATCCACATGGGTGCCGGACTGGGCCATGAGCCCCTGCAGCTTGGCGCGTGCCGTGTCGTACTGGATGACGCCCCCGGCAGTGGGCTCATAGCCCAGGACGATGTTCTCCAGCACGGTGAAGTTGTCGGCGAGCATGAAGTGCTGATGAACCATGCCGATGCCCGCCGCGATTGCGTCGCTGGGGGAGTGGAACGTGTGCGGTGTGCCGAACACCGAGATCGTGCCCGCCTCGGGTTGGTGCATGCCGTACAGCGTCTTCATCAGCGTGGACTTTCCAGCGCCGTTCTCGCCCACGATGGCGTGGATCGTGCCGGCCCTGACGTTGAGGTTCACGTCATGGTTGGCGACCACGCCGGGGAACCGCTTTTCGATCCCGCTCAGTTGGACGGCCAAAGTACCGGTGCCCATGCTCCCCCTCAATTCGATCCTGCCCCGTTATAGCAGAGAGCCCGGGGTTGGACCCCCGGGCTCTCGACTTGTCAGTGCTGTGTGAACTTTGTCAGATCAGGGAGCGGTGGGAACCGTGATCGTGCCGGCGATGATGTCGGCCTTGATCTTCTCCAGCTGATCCTTCACGTCATCGAGGAAGCCACCCGACGTGGAGTAGCCCACACCGTCGACCTTGAGGTCGTAGGTGGCGAAGCCACCGGTGAGGGTGCCTGCCTGCGCAGCCTTGATGGTCTCGAACACGGCCACGTCGACACGCTTGAGCATCGACGTGAGGATGTGTGCCTGCTGGTCGGGAGTAGCAGTGAGCCACTGGTCGCTGTCCACACCGATGGCCCACGCGTCGGACTCGACGGCGGCTTCAATGGTGCCCGCCCCCGAACCGCCGGCGGCGGTGTAGATCACGTCGACGCCATCGGCGTACCAGCCATTGGCGATGACCTTGGCCTTG
>JANONE010000226.1:0-12293 GCA_031420675.1 Ilumatobacteraceae bacterium
GCCGCGCCCCCTCCCCCACGGGAGGTCGTTCAGCGACTACGTACTGTCGGGGATCCTGTTGCGCCTCGGCGAATACACAGAAGCTGCCACCTACGCGGCACGCAGCTACGACAACGGTCGGCCGGCGATGCTGGCGGTCCACGTCGCTCGCGCCGCAGCGGCGTTGGGCGATCGCAGCACGGCCATCGCCTGGCTGCGCACGGCGGCCACCACGGCACCAGCGCAGGCGCTGCAGTCGGCCATCGAGGCGGCACCGGAGTTCGAAGCATTGCGAACCGACCCGTCGTTCGCCGACGCAGTCGCACCCTGACCCCCTGCCCCGAGCTGAACCGATATGAAGGCGCGGGTGAGTGCCATGGCGCTCAGTGTCGCGCGTCAGTGCAGGAGCGCGCTGCGCTTCACGAAGGCGAGGGCCTTCCCATCGCTGACGCTGGTGATCGTGCCCACCACGGCACCGTCGAGTACGTACCCGGCGCCTGGCGAGGTGCCGACAGGTACCTCGACGAGTTGCAGGAGGCGAGGAGCGGCGGCGGCTCGGCTGTCCATCCGTTCGACCAGTTCCTGCCCCGGATAGCAGCCCTTGGTGAAGCTGACCGCGACCGCAAGGATGCCGGTCTCGGCCGGGATCGTCTCGCCCGGCTCGATCTCTGCGCCCATCTGCGGCCACACGGCAGCGATGCGCGCCGCCAGCAGTTGCTCAGGGGAGCCCGGCTGGGCGTCGGCCGGCGGCTGTGGATCGGGACCCAGCAGATCCACGCCCGCGCCCCACGCGGCGAGCCCATCGATCTCTCCGGCACCCTCGCCACGAACGGCCACGCACCGCCAATCGAGCGTACTGATCTCGGCCTTAACACGGATCTTGAACCGGTTGAGCCGGGCAACCAGGGCCTCACCGAAGCCGGCGTCGGTGTCGAGCACGAACGTGTCGTCGGCAGTGCGCCACACACGCAGCAGCACATCCACCTTGCCGGTGGGCTGCAACACGAAGCTCCAGACGCTGCCACCGACCTGCAGCGGCCGGAGCTCCTGCGACAACTGCGACTGCAGGTAGGTGAACGCATCAGCACCGGCCACCTGCACGACGTCACGGGGGTACTCGCTCCAGAACATGCGACCAGTGTCGCAGCGGCGAGTCTGCGTGACACACTGAACGCCATGGAAACCGATGTCGTCGTCCGACGCGTCAGCAATGGCCTCCAGCAGACACTGCGCCGACTCTCCGCACTCGCCGGCGGCATCGCGGTGGTCGCTACCGTGGTGAGCGCCGCCACCTTCGCCACTGGGCTCTGGATCTTCGAGGGCACGGGCCGTCCGAAGTGGATCATCATCGGCGGCCTGCTCTGCCTCGTTCCCGTCGGGGCAGCGCTCGTGGCGAGGACGCTGATCGGCATCACCGCCAAGCACTCACCCGAACTTGTTGCGAACGTGCGGTCGTTCATGGACAGCTCCGCTCAGTCCGCGAAGGTCCTGATCGATCACGACACCGGCCAGCCGGTGTCTTCGTATGCGAAGAGCTTCACCCAGTTGCGCGGCGAGTTGAACCAACGCCGAAGGGAACTACCGGCCTTGTTCGTCGGCGTCCGTGCCATCATCAGCGTGCCCGGTCTTGCCGCTTTGGCCGTGCTCGGCACCCTCTGCGTCGGCGCGCTCGGCACCATCCTGGTCATCGGCGGGCTCATCGGCTGAGGCGTGTGCGCAAGCGCCTACAGCCACCGCGGAGCCTTCGGCGCGCTCAGGTGTTGCGGCGGTGTGCGGTCATCCGCCGGGCCGCAGCAACCGCCGCCAGCAGCCCCGCTGCCTTGTTGCGGCATTCGAGGTCTTCCTCGTCGGGAACAGAATCGGCGACTATCCCGGCACCGGCCTGGAACGACGCACCATGAGCGCCCACGAACATCGTGCGAATCGCGATGGCGGTGTCCAGGTTGCCGCTGAAGTCGACGTACCCGACCACGCCCGCGTACGGCCCACGCCTCACCGGCTCGAGGGAGTCGATGATCTGCATCGCCCGCACCTTGGGCGCACCGCTCACCGTGCCCGCAGGCAACGTGGCCCGCAGCACGTCGATCGGCGTCTTGCCGTCCACCAACTCGCCCGTCACCTGCGAGGTGAGGTGCATGACGTGACTGTACCGCTCAAGGCTCATCAGCTCTTCCACGTGAACGGTGCCGAACTTGGCCACGCGGCCCACATCGTTGCGGGCGAGGTCGACGAGCATGATGTGCTCGGCCACCTCCTTCGGGTTCTCCTTCAACTCGCCGGCCAGGCGACGGTCGTCGTCGTCGTTGCGGCCACGTCGGCGCGTGCCGGCGATGGGCCGACTGACCACCTTGCGGCCCAACACCTGCACCATCGGCTCCGGTGAACTGCCTGCGATCGTGATGTCGGGATGGCGCAGGAAGTACATGTACGGGCTGGGGTTCACCTGCCGCAACACTCGATAGAAGTCGAACGGGTCGGCCTGCAGATCGATGTCGTATCGCTGCGCGAGCACCACCTGGAAGATGTCGCCGGCGAGGATGTACTCCTTCGCAACCTCCACCGCCTGCTGGTACACGCCACCCGCCATCGTGCTGCGCACTTCGGGTGGCACCTCGCCCGGCTGCGGCGGCTCGACCGACGGGGCGGTCAGTGGCATCGCCAGCTTGTCGACGGCACGCTGCACCCGAACGCACGCAGCGTCGTATTCGCGGTCGACGCCGTCGGCATCCATGTCGAGCACGGGCACGCTCTCGATCAGGTAGATGCGCTGACGCCAGTGGTCGAACGCGGCCAGCGAGCCGATGATGCTCATCACCGCGTCGGGAAACTGCCGATCGTCGGGCGGCACGTCGGGCAGGTGCTCGACCTCGCGCACGATGTCGTATCCGAGGTAGCCCATCACGCCACCCTGCAACGGAGGCAGATCGGAGATGATCGGCGCCCGGTAGGCGGCGATGATCGCATCGAGCGCGGCGAGCATGCCCTGATCGAGCGGGATGTCGGCGCTGAGGTGCTGCCCCTTGATGTCGATCACGCCGTCGCGCAGCTCCAGCGTGGCCACGGGATCGTGACCCACGAAGCTGTACCGCGCCCAGCGTTCGGCATGTTCCACGGACTCCAGTAGGAAGCCATCGCCGTCGCCGACCAGCTTCAGGTACGCAGCCACCGGCGTTTCGAGGTCGGCCAACACTTCGGCCCACACGGGCACCACGGTGTGCTTGGCGGCCATTGCGTGGAACTCGTCCCGCCCCGGCCGCATGGTCGCCGGGTAGCGCTGAGCAAGGCTCACTGGGCGGGCCCGAACGGGCGGTAGAAGCACGAGTACTGCCCCGTGTGGCAGGCGCCCTTCCCCTCCTGCTCCACCAGGAACAGCAGCGTGTCGCCATCGCAGTCGTAGAACCCGGCGCGCACGAACTGGCAGTCGCCGCTGGTATCGCCCTTGCGCCACACCTCCTGACGGCTGCGGCTCCAGTAGACCATGCGCCCCTCGCCGAGAGTGGTGGCCAGCGTGTCGGCGTTCATCCAGGCCATCATCAGCACGGCTCTGGTGTGCACGTCCTGAACGATGACAGGCACCAAGCCGTTGGCGTCGTAGTTGACGGTGGCCAGCTGCTCGGGGCTGGCGAGGATCGACACGGTTTCGGGCATGGCCGACAGCCTACGAGGCGCAGTTGCTCGCGGCCCGGCCAAATTCAGCCCAACAGAGAGGCCGGTACCGGCCCTACAGATAAAGCCCAGTACTCGCCTCGATGCGACTGGCAGCCACGGCGTGAATGTCGCGTTCGCGCAACATGATGTAGTCGTTGCCGCCGACCTCCACCTCGTAGCGATCCTCGGGGCTGAACAACACGCGGTCGCCGACCTCGGCGGTGCGCACGTTCTGGCCGATCGCAACCACCTCCGCCCATGCCAACCGCTTGGAAATCTGAGCCGTGGCAGGAATGAGGATGCCCGCCGTGGTGCGCCGCTCGCCATCGCGTTCGGGGATGCGTACGAGCACCCGATCGTTGAGCATCTTGATCGGCAGCTTCTGTTCGTCCAACGCCACGTTCCGCAGGGTACAGCCGTTGATGCGGTGACAAACCGCGAGCCGTGCAGCGACGGGTCAGCCGCGAGAGCGACGGGTGCGGCGCTCGGCGTTCTCTGTCGGCGCCGAGTTGGTGAGCGGGCCGACCTGCTCGACGATCGTCTCCATCGTCGGCCGTTCGCCCGGCTGCGCCGAATCGATCGCGGCGCGCATTGCTGCCAGATGTTCCGGCGTGGTGCCGCAGCACCCACCGACGATGCGTGCGCCGGCATCGATCGCCAGCGTCGCGTACTTCGCCATCAGCTCCGGTGTGCCGGTGTAGACGATCTCGGTGCCGACGAAGTGCGGCACACCACAGTTGCCCTTGGTGACCAGCGCGTGCGGCGAGCCAGCCATTTCGAGCAGCGTGACCAAGATGTCGGAGGCGCCCACACCGCAGTTCGCGCCCATCGCCAATGGCGGCACCGGCTCGGCGGCGAGCACGTCGGCCATGTTCCCCGGCATCAGACCCATCATGGTGCGGCCGGCGGTGTCGTACGAGCACGTCACCACGTACGGCATGCCCATCTCGATGGCGGCTGTCGCAGCAGCATGCAACTCTTCCGGCGACGACATCGTCTCGATCCACGCGACGTCGGCACCACCATCCTTCAGACCACGGATCTCCTCGCTGAATGACGCGACCGCATCTGTGTGGTTGAGGGCACCCATCGGCTCGAACAGTTCGCCCGTGGGACCCACCGAACCAGCGACCACCACCGGCCGATCGGAGCCATCGGCAACCTTGCGCGCCAGTTCGGCGGCGGCCCTGGCCAGCTCGTAGGTGCGGGCCTGCGCCTTGTGCAGCTTCAGCCGGTGCGCATTGCACCCGAACGTGTTGGTGAGCACGATGTCGGCGCCGGCGTCGACGAAGGCCTGGTGCAGACCCATCACTTCCTCGGGGCGGTCGACCGTCCAGAACTCGGGCGGTTCGCCGGCTTCGAGGCCGGCGGCAAAGTAGTTGGTGCCGGTAGCGCCGTCGGCCAGCAGCACGCGCCCGGTGGCGAGAAGGTCGGAAAGCGAAGTACGCATCACCTCCACGCTACCTGCGGCGCCGCTTCGGAGGCACTCATGGCCCGGCACGCCGCCGACCGTTCCGAGGCCAGGACTCAGGCGACCGCGTGAGCGATGCGCTCGAGCACACCGGGCGTCAACTTGGCAAGGACGTCGATCGCTTCGAAGTTCTCCACCACTTGACTGGCCCGGCTGGCGCCGGTGATGACGGTGGACACGTGTGGGTTCGATGCGCACCACGCGATGGCCATCTGCGCCATCGAGCAGCCGAGGTCGGCGGCGATCGGGCGCAGGCGTTCCACCTTGCTCCGCGACTCGGCGTCGGTGAGGCGTTCGGCCAGCCACTCGTAGCCGGGAAGGGCGCCACGGCTGTCGCCGGGGACGCCGTCCTTGTACTTGCCGCTCAGCAGACCACTGGCCAGCGGGCTCCAGATCGTGGTACCGAGACCGATGTCGTCGTACAGGCGGGCGAACTCCACCTCCACCTTCTCGCGTGTCAGCAAGTTGTACTGCGGCTGCTCCATCACCGGCTTGTGCAGGTGATGGCGTTCGGCGATCTCCCACGCGGCGCGGATCTCGTCGGCCGACCACTCGCTGGTACCCCAGTACAGCACCTTGCCCTGGGTGATCATGTCGCTCATCGCCCACACGGTCTCTTCGATCGGCGTCTTCGGGTCGGGCCGGTGGCAGAACACGAGATCGATGAAGTCCAGTTGCATGCGTTCCAACGAACCATCGATCGCATGGGCGAGGTACTTGCGGTTCAGCGTGTTGCGCATGTTGCGCATGTTGCCGCTGATGCCCCAGTAGAACTTGGTGCTCACCACGTACGACTCGCGCTTCCAACCGAGCTCCTTGATCGCTCGACCCATCTGGCTCTCGCTGCCGCCACCGGCATATGCCTCGGCGTTGTCGAAGAAGTTGCAGCCAGCGTCGTAGGCGGCCTGCATGCACTCCAGGGCCATTGCGTCGCCCAGTTGGTTGTCGAACGTGACCCAACTGCCGAAGGAGAGTACGGACACCTGCAAGCCGCTACGACCGAGCCGGCGATACTGCATCTTGGAAGCCATGGGACGAACTGTAACCGGGGCAGGTCCGGCGGCTGCCGTTCGGGCCGCGGGAGCGTCGCCAGTCAGGAGGTCGGGCGGTTGCGCAAGGATGTGCGGAGCGCCGCCAAGGCAGCGATGCCTGCGGTGCCGACGCCGCAGCAGCCACCGATCAGGCGCGCACCTGCCGCCAGCCATGCCGGCACGCGGTCGGGGATCTCGGCGCCGCTGGTCGGGCGCAGCCAACACTTGTGGTCGCCGTCCCACCGGGCCCCGTGATTCGGGTAGGCGACCAGTGGCAGGTCGACCGTCAGGGAGCGCAGCAGCGGCTCGACGAAGCCCGGTGCCGTGCAGTTCAAGCCCACCGCGGTGAGAGCCGACGCGACGACGGCGACGGCGTCGGCGAAGACCTCGCCGCTGCAGGTGTGCACGTCGTCGACGCACGTGAAGCTGAGCCAGGCGGGGGCGTCGGTGAGCGCACGGAGTTCGTCGACCACGATCTCTGCTTCGGCGAGCGAGGGGATGGTCTCGATGGCGAACACGTCGGGCCCGGTATCGACCAATACTTCCAACCTTGCACGGTGAAAAGCCCGGACCTCCTCCCACGATGCGCCATAGCGTCCGTGGTACTCACTGCCATCCCCGAGGCACGCACCGAACGGGCCCACCGAGCACGCCACCACCGCTGGTTCTGCGGCACGCGCCACCGCAGTGGTGGATGCGAGCAGTCGACGGGCATCCACGGCGCTGAGCCCGCCGGCCATGAACCCGGTCTCGCTGGCCTGGTAGCTCGACGTGATGACCACGTCGGCCCCGGCCTCCACGTATCGACGGTGAGCGGCGGTGATCACCTGTGGCCGATCGATGAGGGCCGCCGCCGTCCACAACAACCCCGACGGCCGTTCGCCCATCTCTTCCAGCACCGTGGAAAGCCCGCCGTCGATGAGCGTGAACGGTTCCCGCAACAGGCTGCTCATAGCGGCCGCACTTGCACACCGGCGGCGGCCAGCGCAGCCTTCGCGGCGCCGATGGTGTGCTCGCCGAAGTGGAAGATGCTGGCCGCAAGCACACCGGTGGCATGACCTTGGGTGATGCCCGCCGCCAGATGGTCGAGGGTGCCCACGCCGCCACTGGCGATCACTGGCACGCCCACCGCGTCGGCGACGCGGCGCGTGAGCTCGAGATCGAAGCCCTCCTTGGTGCCGTCGCGATCCATCGACGTGAGCAGGATCTCGCCGGCACCTAGGCGGGCGGCATCCTGCGCCCAGGCAACCGCGTCGATGCCCGTCGGTGTTCGCCCACCGTGCAGGTACACCTCGAAGCCGCTGCCATCGATACGCCGCTTGGCATCGATGGCGCACACGCAACACTGCGCACCGAACTCGGCTGCGATCTCGCTGAGCAACGCCGGTCGCTGCACGGCCGCCGTGTTGACGCTGACCTTGTCGGCCCCGGCACGCAACATCGTGCGCGCATCGTCGGCGGTTCGAATACCACCGCCGACGGTGAACGGGATGAACACCTGCTCGGCGGTGCGGTACACGACATCCACCATGGTGTCGCGACCCTCCGACGACGCTGTGATATCGAGGAAGACCAGTTCGTCGGCCCCCTCCAGGTCGTACTTGGCGGCCAGTTCCACCGGGTCGCCGGCATCACGCAGCCCGACGAAGTTGATGCCCTTCACCACCCTGCCGTTGGTGACATCGAGACAGGGAATCACACGCGCGACCCTCACCGCGCCAGCTCCCGCAAGGCCTCGACCACCGTGAAGCGACCTTCGTAGATCGCCTTCCCGGAGATGACGCCAACGATGCCCGGCACGGCCTTGAGCGCGGCGACGTCGGCGAGGCTCGCCACCCCGCCGCTGGCGATGATCGGGATGGCCGTGGCCTGTGCCGCCGCGGCCAGGCCGATGAGATCGGGGCCGGCGAGCATGCCGTCGCGGGCGATGTCGGTGATGACGAACACCGCAGCGCCCGGGAACCACTCGAGCGCATCCGTCAACTGCACCCCCGACCCTTGCGTCCACCCGTTAACCGCCAGCTCACCGTCGCGATGGTCGAGGCCAACGGCGACCGCAACCACCCTGGAGGCCTCGGCCACGAGCCTGGGCCGGGCAACCGCCGCGCTCCCCATCACCACGCGCGCCACGCCCGTATCGGCCAACGACTGCGCGTCGGCAACCGTGCGAACACCCCCACCCGTCTGCACCTGCGCACGGCCGGCCACCGCCCGGGCGATCGCGGCGACCACCGGCCGGTTCACCGGAGAGCCGCTGCGGGCGGCATCGAGGTCGACCACATGAATCCAGCGGGCGCCGGCGGCGGCGAACGATTCGGCGATGGCAACGGGGTCGCCGCCGTACGTGGTCTGATCGTCGTAATCGCCCTGGCGTAGCCGTACCACCCTGCCATCGCGAAGATCGATCGCCGGATACAGATCGATCATGCCGGCACGTCGTTCGTAGGTACCAATTGCACGAAGTTGCGAAGGAGTGCGAGACCGGCCACACCCGACTTTTCCGGGTGGAACTGTGTCGCGAACACGTTGCCCTGACGGAACGCAGCGTTGACGGTTCCGCCGTAGTCGCAGGTGGCCGCCACCACCGACGCGTCGGTGGGCACACCGTGCAACGAGTGCACGAAATACACCCACGGGTGCTCGCCGAGCGCGTGGAACATGGGGTCGGGCGTGCGCAAATCGAGCTGGTTCCATTGCATCTGCGGCCGCGGCAAGCGGTCGGTGATCCAGCTGATGCAACCGTCGATCACCCCCAAACCCGCGCCCTGCGGGTCTTCCTCGCTCGCGCTGAAGAGCATCTGCATACCGACGCAGATGCCCAGGAAGGGGCGTCCCGACACCACCGCGTCGTGCACCACGGGCTCCAACCCGGCACCGCGAAGCGCCTGCATGCACGCGCCGAACGCGCCGACGCCTGGCAGGACGACCGCCTCGGCTTCGGCCACCAGGCCGCGGTCGGAGGTGAGGCGGGCATCGGCACCGCAATGCTGCAACGCCTTCTGCGCCGACCGCAGGTTGCCGATGCCGTAATCGAGCACCGCCACGAGCGGCCCATCGCCAGTACGGCTCACAGCACGCCCTTGGTGCTGGGCACCGAGGTCCCCTCCACCCGCACCGCGTCTCGAAGGCAACGCCCCAACCCCTTGAACGCCGCCTCGATGATGTGATGCACGTTCGTGCCATGGCACAGCCGGACGTGCAACGTGATGCCGGCCGCCGTCGCGAACGAGCTGAACGCATGCTCGGCCAACTGCGGGTCGAACGCCGGGTTGCCCAACGGCAGCACTTCGGGCATCGGCACGTCCCACAAGATGAACGGACGGCCCGACAGATCGAGCGCTACTTCCACCAACGCTTCGTCGAGTGGGTACAGACCACTGGCAAAGCGACGCACGCCCGCCTTGTCGCCCAGCGCCTCGCGGAACGCTTCGCCGAGCGCAATGCCCACGTCTTCGACCGTGTGATGGGTGTCGATGTGCAGATCGCCGGTAGCCGCGATGCGAAGATCGAACCCGCCGTGCTTGCCCAACTGCTCGAGCATGTGGTCGTAGAACGGAATGCCGGTACTGACCTCGGCGGTGCCGCCGCCATCGAGTTCGATCGACAGGTCGATCGAGGTCTCCTTGGTGGTTCGTTGACAATTTGCGGAACGGCTCACTGCCGGACCTCCGATGAACTGGCGTCCGATGTGACTGCACCCGACGAAACGGCGTCGGCGAGCGCGCTGAGGAACAGGTCGTTCTCCGCCGGCGTGCCGACGGTGACCCGCAGGCAATCGGTGAGGCGGGGCCAGCCGGAACAATCGCGGATGAGCACGCTGTGATCGAGCAGGGTTTGCCAGACGTCGCGACCGGCCATCCTCTGCGGCCGGAAGAGGATGAAGTTGGCGCCGCTGGGGAACACGTCGAGCGGCATCGACTGCATCGCAGCACCGAGCCGTTCGCGTTCACCGACGATCAGTTGCACGCGCTCCTCCATCTCGTCGACGAACGTCAGGGCGAGGCGTCCTGCGATCTGCTTGGCGGCATCGAGATGGTACGGCAGCACGACCTTGTCGAGCTCGGCGACCAGCCACGTCGGGCCGATCAGGTAGCCCAGGCGTGAGCCGGCCATCGACCACGTCTTGGAGAAGGTGCGGGTGACGACCAACGGAGTGTCGTCGTCGATCAGGCCGATGGCCGACCACTGCGCGAACTGGCCGTATGCCTCGTCGACCACCAGCAGCCCGGGCACCTGGGCCAGCACCGCGCGAACGTTCACCTCGGGCTCGACGAGGCCGGTGGGGTTGTTGGGCGAACACAGGAACGTGACGACCGGCGAGGACTCACGAACGACCCGCGCGACCTCGGCGAGGTCGAGCGTGAAGTCGTCGGCTCGCTCGCCTTGCGCGACCGCCGCCCCCGTGAGACGGGCGATGTGACCATGCAGCTGATACGTCGGCTCGAAGGTTGCGACCGTTCGGCCGGGCCCCGCGTAGGTGAGCAGCAGAGTCTGCAGTACCTCGTTGCTCCCGTTGGCCACGAACACTTGGTCGGCACCAACCCCGTGCAGCGCGGCAATGCCCTCGCGCAGTTCCGTTGCAGCACGATCCGGGTAGCGATGCCATTCCACTCGCGACAACTCGGCGCTGAAGGCGTCGCGCCACGCAGCCGGCGGCGGAAACGGTGACTCGTTGGTGTTCAGCCGCACGCGCACGTTCACCTGCGGCGAGTGGTAGCCCTCCAGGGCGCGCAAGTCGTCTCGAACGGGTACACGGATCATGGCCTCACGCTATCCAGGCACGGCCGCAGGGACAGGATGCATTCACGGCCGAAGGGCGACGGACGCGGCACACTGGTCGGTATGTCCGCCAACCCCTCCGTCAGCTTGTCCGTGATGGCCGACCACGTCGATCGCTACCAGGAGGAAGTCGGCAACTTCGTTCCTGGCTACCAACTCACTCAGCACGACGACGTTGCCGGGGCGTTGGTGGAGGCCGAACGGGCGCTGCGCAACGCTGCCAGACTGGTACGCAGAGCCGCCAAACTGGCTGCCGCCGCTCATTGAGCAAACGTTTCCGAAAAACCACAGAGGGTGAAAACGCGGCGACGGCCCCTTGCGGGGCCGTCGCTCAGCGACGCCAGGCGGCGGATCCCGGCATCGCCCGCAAACCAGGTGGCGGGAACCTGGTTGGTGCGTTCACTATACACCGGATTATTGGCGAGACAAAAGTTCACTCTAAGTGGAAAACTTGATCTTACCTTGATGCTTTGGCGGGCAAGAGGGAGGCCGGGCACAGGTCCTCCAGCGCGCATTCTGCACAGCGCGGCTTCTTCGCGTCGCACACTCTGCGCCCGTGAAGGATGGTGCGCAAGCTGTAGTCCCCCCACTGCTCAGGTGGCAACAGTGCACACAGTTCTGCCTCCGCCTTCACCGGATCTTGCTGGCTGGTGAGTGCCCACCTTCGGCTCAGGCGGCCGACATGTGTATCGACCGGCAGGCCGGGCAGGCCGAAGGCGACGCTGCGCACGACGTTGCCAGTTTTTCGCCCGACGCCGGCGAGGGTGACGAGGTCGTCCAGCGCCGTGGGCACCTCGCCGCCGAAGCGATCGAGCAGGCCGTGCGCCATCGCGATCAGGTTACGCGCCTTGCTCTGGTAGAAACCGGTCGAGCGGACGATCTCCTCCAATTCGGCGGGCTTGGCGGCGGCCAACGATTCAGCATCCGGATAGCGGGCGAACAGCACCGGTGTCACCATGTTGACGCGAGAGTCCGTCGTCTGCGCCGACAGCACCGTCGCGGCGAGCAACTCGAACGCGTTGGAATGATCGAGCTCGCATACCGCGATCGGGTACACCTCGGCCAGACGGGCAGCGATCGCCTTCATCCGGCCCTTGGGCGTGCGCGCAGTGGCCATGCTCGGAGACTACGACGTCGAGATCACGGCCAATCTTCGAGACGGCCGCCATCCTTGGAGACATTGGGACACCGACCCGCGGAGGGGGGCCAGTAGCCTCAGTCCGCATGGTGCAGGTGCGAGTGCGGCACAGCCTCGCCCCCGGCGAGCGCGAGCAGGTGATGGTGTTCCTAGAAGCTGCGCGCGGGCGAGACGGTTCGCAGCTCAACGACCAACTCACCAGCGACTTGACCCACGGTCGCCGGGATGGCTTCATGGCTGCGATCGC
>JANONE010000227.1:0-2965 GCA_031420675.1 Ilumatobacteraceae bacterium
GATCGGCGCGTTCCGTACGTGGCCGTCGCCCACCGTGACGCCCTCGGCCTTCAGCAGCGCAGACTGCTCGCGTTCGTTGCCGGGCACCAGCCGGCCCGCCGTGTTGACGACTCGCCACCACGGCAGCTCGAGATCGGTGACAGCCAGGATGCGACCGACCAGGCGGCTCAGCTTCGGGTATCCGGCGTCCTCGGCGATGTCACCGTAGGTGACCACCTCGCCCTCGCGCAGCGACCGGATCACGTCGGTGATCCGCCGCTCGCGTTCGTTCGCGCCATGCCTTTCCACGTCATGCGTCTCCACGTCATGCCTCTCCACGTCGTGCCTCGCCATGTCGTGCCCCTCAGCGTCGTGCGATGTTGGCCGCTTCGTAGCGGCCGAGTTTGCACAGCAGCCCAAACGTGACGGCCGTGTCGACCTCGATCGCGCGCGTGCCGTCGGCGAGCTCGATGCAGTGGAAGGGGAAGCGCACACCATCGACGCGTTGCACCTCACCGAGGCCGACAGCTGCGTCGAATGCCACCACCACGCCGTCGTTGATCGAGCTCATGGGATGATCTTGGAGATCGGCAGCTCGAGGATGCCCGTGGCGCCTGCATCCTTCAGCTCGGGGATGAGCGTGTTGATCTGGCTCTTCGACACCACGGTCTCCACTGCGAAGCCACCATCGCCGGCCAGTGGGTTCACGGTCGGTGACTTCATCGCCGGCAGCAGCGCCAGCACAGCTTCGAGCTGCGCTGCCGCCACGTTCATCTTGACCAACACCCTGCCGCGAGCATCCAGGGTGCCGTTGAGCAACGTCATCAGCTGGCCCATCGCGTGCCGTTTGGCCGGATCCTCGTACGCAGCCTTGTTGGCCACGACCTCCGTGTAGCTCTGCAGGATCTCGCCGATGATGCGCAGGCCGGCGGCGCGCAGCGCGCGGCCGGTCTCGGTGATGTCGACGATGCAGTCGGCGATGTCGGGGATCTTGGCCTCGCTGGCCCCATAGCTGAGGCGGATGTCGGCAGCGATGCCATTCTCGGCGAAGAAGCGGCGGGTGAGCTCGGGGTACTCGGTGCTGACACGCAGGCCCTGAGGGAGATCATCGATGCATTGGGCGGGCGAGTCGCCGGCCACCGCAACCACCACCTTGATGGGCAGCGAAGTCGACTTGGAGTACTTCAGCTCACCGAGGCTGACGATGTCACTGTTGGTCTCCTCCACCCAGTCGCGGCCGGTGATGCCGATGTCGAACAGGCCCTCCGCCACATAGCTGGGGATCTCCTGCGGCCGCAGGATGCGCACCTCGGAGATGCGCGGGTCGGCGATGGTCGCCTTGTAGTCGACCGATGACGAACGCACAACCGGGAGGTCGGCGGCCTCGAACAGTTCGAGCGTCGCCTTCTCCAGCGAACCCTTGGGCAATACCAGCTTGAGCACGCAGCCGAGGCTAGCGGGGGCGTGCTCAGTGGCTGGTAGGAGAATCCGCCAACAGCGCCAGCGCGTGGGGCAGCACGTCGAGGATGGCGGTGAGCTGTTCCACACAACCCTTCGGCGAACCGGGGGTGTTGCAGATGATGGCCTGGCCGCAAATGCCGACGATGCCGCGCGACAGACGCCCAAGAGGATTCACCAGGCGCATCGCTTCCGCGAGTCCGGGCGCCTCGCGCTCGATGACCAAGCGGGTGCCTTCGGGTGACTGGTCACGCGGGGCGAAACCGGTGCCACCGGTGCTGACCACCAGGCCGGCGAACCCCGCCGTCAGTTCTCTGAGCGCAGCAGCGACGTTGTCGGTGCCATCGGCGACCACCGTCTGGGACACGACCGAGAAACCGTTCGCCTGCAGCAGCTCGAACAACGCAGCACCACTGGCATCCACTCGCGTGCCGGCAATCACACCGTCGCTGATGGTGAGCACCTTGGCGAGGAGCGGAGGCTGATCAGTCATGGTTCACGCTCATGACGACCTACGGTAGCGAAGCAGGATCATGCCGTCGGTGTCGGCATCGTGGGGCAGCACCCGCCAGCCGTCCCCGAAGGGGCGCCACTCCCCCTCCGGTCGCTCGCTGATCGGCACGAAACCTTCCGGAAACCGATGCGCAGTGGCCTCGGCGGCGAGCAATGTGCACACGCTGTAGGTAAGCGTGCCACCAGGTCTGACGAGTGGCGCGCTGGCATCGATGATGCGCTGCTGCAGTGCCACCAGATCGGTGACATCGCCAGGCTGGATCCGCCAGCGTGCGTCCGCCCGCCGGCGCAGGGTGCCCAGGCCGCTGCACGGCGCATCGATCAGCACGTGGTCGAAGGTGGCCGTCGGGAACGGCGGGCGTGTTGCATCGGCTGCCAGCGCCAGCACGTCTTGCGTCCCCAGGCGGGCGGCGTTGCCGGTGATCAGGCCCACGCGCTGCAGCTGCAGGTCGGCGGCGATCACCGTCGCGCCGGTGGTCGCGATGCCGGTGGACTTCCCGCCGGGCGCGGCGCACACGTCGAGCACGAGCTGGCCGGCGCGGGCGGGGACCGCGGCGCCCACCCACTGCGAGCCGAGGTCCTGTATGTAGCCATCCTCGCGTTCGGTGACCGAGGGCGCTTCGTTCATGACCGCAAGCGCGGCCAGCGCCTCGTCGGGACCGAGCTCTTCCATCAGCGCCTGGAATATCCAGTCGGGATAGCTCAGCCGAACGGCCTCGGACGGCCAGATCATCGCTGTGCTCGCCACCCGGCGGAGGACGGCGTTGACGAAGCCACGCGCACGTTTGGGGGCCAGTTCCACCGTCTCGCCAACGGCTGCGTGTGCCGCCACACCTGCGAAGTGCAGCTGGTAAGCGCCCAGGCGGAGCACGGTGCGCACCTCCGGCGAAGGCGTGCTGGCGACGAATCGGTCCACCAATGCGTCGCAGGCCCTGCGCATGCGGGTGGTGCCATAGACCAGTTCGGTGACGAACTTGCGGTCGCGCTCGGGCAGCTTGCTGCGTTGCAATTCGGC
>JANONE010000228.1:0-6825 GCA_031420675.1 Ilumatobacteraceae bacterium
ATCTGCACGTGTGGCTCGCCGATGGTGACGGCGTCGCTGCCGGTGTTGGTGATTGTCCAGTTGGGTCGCACTGCTACGTCCAGCGCCACCCGACCGAGCGCCCAGGTGGCGGGTGCGGCGCTTACCCCGCTAGCTGTGGCGGTGCCGGTGGCCGATCCCGGGGTAGCGATGATGGGCATGCCCATGCTGCTAGTCCCGTTGGTGGCCCCGTCGGTGGCGGCAGCAGTGGTGTTCGTCGAGCCACCGGAGGCGATGCTGACGATCGCGAACCCGGAGAGGCCGACGACTGCGATAGCGGCGACGGTGCCCAGCAGCACGCTGCGGCGGTGGGTACGTCGGCGTGCGAGTCGCCGGTCGTGGGTGTTGCTCATGGCTGTCCTCCTTGTTTCGCTGCCGGCGGGGGACCGTAGCGATCGACGATGTACTGGCGTACCTCGGCGACCTCGGTGCCGGCGGCGAGCAGTTCCTTGGCGGTTGCTGCCTCGGCCGTGCATACACCGCACCCGAAGGCGTGGGCATCCCAGCTGCCATCGGGGGTGACGAAGCAGTCCGCGAGGTTGCGGTGGCCCAGGCTTCGATCGCACCCGCAGTAGCAGGGGAACTGGGTGAACTGTTGGCGGTGGGCTGCGGCGTACCGATACAGTCCTGCAGTCTCGGAGGGCAGCGCGGCGAGCGAAACGGTCACGGCTGTGGGCACGTGGATCGCGTGATCGGGATCGGCTGCGCTCGCCCCGCGGACCAGGACGGCGCCCCCGAGACCGACGAACAGCAGGATCGCAAGCTCGACTGCGACGATCCATCCGAAGCCGGAACGGCCACGACGGTCGTCCGAGTCTGGGGGTCGTTCGCTCTCGATGTCGTTCATGAGTGCGGGGTACCCGAGACGGGCTGAGAGTCGTCGAGCGAGTCGGAGCGTTGCTGGTCACTGCGGGCTGATGGCGCGGCGGGCTGACGCATCAGCAGCCACATCATGGTGCCCATCAACAGCGGGCACAGGAGAAGGACGAGGCCGATTCCGGCGCCGAATGGAAGGCTTCCGGTGGCGATGAGGACCACCGCGAGTGCTGCGACGATCATGCACGGGATCATGTGGTTGCGGTGCTTCACGGCTGGACCGCCTGATGATGCGCCGCATGCGCCGTGTCCGAGGTGATCATGGACGATCCGCCCAGCATCGATGTGTGGGCCGATTCGCATGCGGCCAGCTGGTCGGCCGACACGCTCTGGCTCATCGCCGCGTGCATCGTCGTGTGCATCGTCGTGTGAATCGCGGTCATGTCGTCGGCGTTCATACCGGCGGAGCCCATCATCGACGCCATTGCGGTGCCGTCTTGCATGTGCTCGGCGTTCCCGGTGCCCATCATCGTGGTGGTGACGGTCGGGATGCTCTGCATCGAGTTTCCTGTTGCCAGCGTGGCGCCGGCGCCGAGGCCGATCGAAAGGGTGGCAGCGCCGAGGGCGGTGAGGATCATTGTGCGTCTCATGGTGAGTCGCCTCCTTGTCGACGCTCACGATGACACCGGCCTGTGGAGAACGTGTGGAGGCGGCGCGGAGGTGCTACGGATTCGACAAGACCTCGCCGAAGAGCAACAGCGGCGGGAGTACCGTCAACACCAGACGAAGGGAAGACGGACATGGCAGTGGTACTGGTGGTCGACGATGAGGTTCGCATCCGCGAGCTGGTGCGCCGCTACCTCGAGCACGAAGGCCACCAGGTCCTCACTGCCGGCAGCGGTGCCGAGGCGCTGGAGACGGCTCAACGCGTCGTCGTCGATCTGGTAGTGCTCGACCTGCGCCTACCCGACATTCCCGGCGAGGAAGTTGCCGCCGAGATCCGTCGCACCAGCGACGTCCCAATCCTGATGCTCACTGCCAAGGTCGACGAACGCGATCGCATCCACGGCCTCGAGGTGGGTGCCGACGACTACGTCACCAAGCCGTTCAGCCCCCGCGAACTGGTCTTGCGTGTCGGTGCGATCCTCCGCCGGGGCCGGTCTTCCACTACCGACGCATCCACAGAATCTTTCGGCGGAGGCTCGTTGATCATCGACGAAGCGACCAGGCGGGTCACCGTCAACAGCGCGCCGGTGGAGTTGACCCCGACCGAATGGGGTGTGTTGCTGGCACTCGCCGCCCAGCCGGGTCGTGTGTGCTCTCGTTACGAACTGATCAACCGGGTTCGCGGGTACGAGTTCGACGGATACGAACGCACTGTCGACTCGCACGTGAAGAACCTGCGCCGCAAGATCGAACCGGACCCAACGCAACCGACCATCGTGCAGACCGTCACTGGCGTCGGCTACCGACTGGGTCTCGACCGTGACCAGTGAGCACCGTCACATCGTGCGCAGCCCGCTCGCCATGCGTCTCATCGGCGGGTTCGTGGCCGCGGCCGTGGTGGCTGTGTTCGTGCTCGCCGGCCTCACGCTGTGGCGCACCAAACACTCGGTCGGCCAACTGGCCCGCGATCGTCAGCAAGCCACCGCCGACGCCATCGCCGACACGCTCGGCCTCGCCTACCAGAGCAGCGGTGGCTGGGATGCTGCCGACCCCCACCCGGCAATCATGCTCGCGGTGCAAGCCGGCGCCTCGCTGACGGTGCTCGACAACACGGGCGGTG
The DNA here is from genome assembly GCA_031420675.1 of Ilumatobacteraceae bacterium. Lineage (GTDB taxonomy): Bacteria > Actinomycetota > Acidimicrobiia > Acidimicrobiales > Ilumatobacteraceae > UBA668. The sequence goes on from JANONE010000228.1 coordinate 2,621, forward strand.
ACCTGGAGCTCAGCATGTCCATGGGCAACATGCCGGAGATGGTCACCGACGCCCACGGCCCCACCCGGACGGCACCCGTGCTCGTCGAGGGCGAACAGGTCGGCACCGCCCGGGTCACGTTCGTCTCCGGCGAGCTCGCCCAGGCCGAGACGCACGTGCGCGACGCGCTCAGCGGCACTGTGGCCATCGGCGCCTTGATAGCCGCACTTGTTGCCGCGCTGGTGGCTGCACCGCTGGCCCTGGGGATCGTCCGACCGCTGCGTCGCGTCACCAACGCCGCGCAACTTCTCGGTGATGGCGACGCCACTGCCCGCGCGGGAGAGCACGGCGCACCGGGCGAGATCGGCACGCTCAACCGCGCCTTCGACGCGATGGCCGACCGCCTCCAGGCCAACGATGTAGCCCGCCGCAACCTGGCCGCCGACGTCGCCCACGAACTCCGCACCCCGCTCACGCTCCTGCAGGGCGGGTGCGAGGAGGTCATCGACGGCATCACCGAACCCTCTATCGCGCACTTCGTTCAGATGCACGACGACGTGCTGCGCCTGCGCCGCCTTGTCGACGACCTGGGCACGCTCGCCGAAGCCGACGCAGCGCTCGCTGGGCCGAACATTGCCGTCGAACGATGCGATCTCGCCGAGGTCGCGGCCGGCGCAGCCGACGCCGTGCGCCCACTGGCGGAGGCAAACCATCAGCAAGTGAACCGACATCTCGGCACCGCGATCATCGATGGTGACCCCACCCGCCTGGCCCAGATAGTCACCAACCTGTTGACCAACGCCATCAAGTTCGCGCCGCCCGGTGGCACCATCGAACTGGTGGTGCAACGGAACGCGGCACAACGAACGGCAACACTGACGGTGAGCGACGACGGCCCTGGAATTCCCGCTGAGGATCGCCCGCACGTCTTCGAACGCTTCTACCGTGGCGCCTCCGCCCGACCGGTCGCCGGCAGCGGCATCGGCCTCGCAGTCGTCGCCCAACTCGTGAAAGCACACGGCGGCTCCGTCGGCCTGGTCGATTCGCTCACCGGCACGACGATCGCGGCGACCTTCCCCACTGCTTGAGCCGCGGCGCGATGGTCTCCAGGCGTCGCACCGCCAAGCGGTATCGTCGCCGCATCGAACCCGGTCATGTTGCCACCGCCCGTCGCCACGCGGCGGCCCGCGTGGTGTTCGCGGTCGTGCTCGTCGCCTCCTTCGGGGCGCTGTTCGCCCATGCGTTTCGCGAGTCGATCGCGGCGACGATCGAGTGGTTCGCCGGCAGTGGCGACCCCACCGAGGCAGCGGCCTCGCTGCCGTGGTGGGCGACTGCCGCACTGGTCACCGGCAGTCTCTTGTTCGCAGCCGAGCTTGCCCACCGGGTGCGTTGCCGGCGGGGCGAGCGGGTGGGCTTGGAAGCGATCGCTGCCGCCGCCCGCGGGGAAGGTACCGGACCCGACGTGAAGTGCACCCTCGCCCGCGCCTCCGCGACGTGGGTGGCGATGTCGGGGCTCGCGTCGCTGGGTCGCGAGGCGCCGATCCTGGAGACCAGCGGTTCGGTGGGCGCCTACGTCGGCCGCAAGCTGAAGCTGTCCACCGCACACCTCGCGATCGTGGGTGTCGCCGCCGGATTCGCGAGCGCGTACCACGCTCCGGCGGCGGCAGTGTTCTACGTGCGCGAGCACGTCGTGCCCGGCGCCACCCGGCGGGCGACCGTCTATGCGGTCGTCGGGTCGTTGCTCGGGTTCGCGGTCACAGTCCTGCTGTTCAGGACCCGCCCCCCGTTTCCCCGTGCTCACAACCCGTTCAGCGCTTCCTCGCTGCTGCTGGCGGCCATCGGCCTGGTGCCGGCCTACGTGGCAGCGCGCGCCTTCTTCGCCTTGCGCCACCGGGTGCAGCACCCGGGTGTGTGGCTGCGACGGCACCGGCGGGCATTCGGTACCACGCTCGCGGTCGCGGCCGGTGCGCTGGTCGCTGCTATGCCGGCGACATCGGGGAACGGCATGGACCTGATCCGCCGTGGTGCAGTCGAGTCCACGCTCGCAGTCGGGGCGCTGCTGCTGCTCGGCAAGCTGGTCGCCACGCTCGCCTGCCTCGGCTCGGGTGCACCCGGGGGCGTGTTCTCACCGTCGCTGGCGATCGCCGCCGGTGCCGGCCTGGTGATGTATCACCTGCCGTTCGTTGCGCACCTGGTGCCCAACTCCGACGCCCGCTGGGACGCGATGCTGGTACTCATGTCGGTGGCGGTGGTGATAGGCACACGATCTCCGCTCACCGCCATCTTGGTGGTGCCCGAGCTGGCGGGAGATTGGCGCCTGCTGCCGGTCACCGTTGCTGCGGTCGGAATCACGTTGCTGCTCGACGACGTGGCCTCCCATCTGATCACCAGGACGACGGCGATCATCAACAGCCGCGGCCGCGGCGATCTCGACGCGTAGGGCGGCTCAGCCGACCAGCGACTCGTCGGGCAGGTCGAACCAGCGGAGGTGTTCGAACTCGGCCGACAACGCCCGCGGCCCGGCGCTCTCCGTCCACTCCGGTGCCGCGGCGAAGCGTTCGCGGGCCGCGACGAGGTAGCCGGCAAGCTCGGTCTCCGGTGCGCGCACGTTGTCCACCGGTGGGTGCAGCAGGGCGCCGGTGGCCTCGTCGTAGGACAGCTGCGACAGGCGTAGCGGTGGCTCGACGGGGCCGAGGTGATGCTTCCACAACCCCCTGGCGGGATCGAACCGGTACTCGGGCAGCAGCTTCCAACCGTGTTCGGCGACCAGGTCGACTGCATCGACCAGGTACTGGAAGACGGTCTCGGAGATGAAGTAGTTGAAGCTGACGCGGGTCCAGCCGGGTTTGATGCCTTCGCAGCCCTGGGTGATCTCGTGTTCGAATTCGTGCGAACGGGCGAGGTCGATGCCCAGCAGCCGATGGCCGTAGGGCCCGGCGCAGGAACACCCGCCGCGGGATTGGATGCCGAACAGGTCGTTGAGCAACGCGACCACGAAGTTGTGGTGCAGGTAGCGGCCGCCGGGGCGCTGCACCACGAACGACAGTATCGAGAGGCGCTCGGCGCGGGTGTTGCCGAGCACCTGCAGGGCCGGGTTGTGCGCCCAGGCGGCGACGGCTCGCTGCCAGTACGACTCCTCGTGTTGGCGAATGGTTGCCACGCCGACGGCTTCCTTGAGCTGGAACACGAGGCCCGCCCTGATCGCTTCGATGATGGCCGGGGTGCCGCCCTCCTCGCGATGCACGGGGTCGTCGAGGTAGCGGTGTTCGGTGGGGTTCACGTAGGCGACCGTGCCGCCGCCGACCACGTCGGGCACCCGGTTGTGCATCAGCGAGCGGCGAACAACCAGCACGCCCGGCGTGCCCGGCCCACCGACGAACTTGTGTGGGCTGATGAACGCTGCATCCTTGTAGCCCAGTGCATGCTCGGCGCAGGTCTGGTACATGTCGATGTGCACGTAGGGGGCGGCGCAGGCGAAGTCCCAGAACGACAAGGCGCCGTGGCGATGGAGCAGGTCGGCGATGGCGCACGTGTTGGAGATGATGCCGGTGACGTTCGATGCCGCGGAGAAGGAGCCGATCTTCAATGGGCGATCTGCGTAGCGGGCGAGCTCGACCTCCAGCTGGGCGAGGTCTATGTGCCCGTCGGCATCCTCCAAGATGGTGACCACATCGGCGATCGATTCCCGCCACGGCAGTTCGTTGGAGTGGTGTTCGAACGGGCCGACGAACACGACCGGCCGCTCGCCGGCGGGGATGTGATCCGACAGGTGATAGCGGTCGTCGAGGTCGGCCGGCAGCCGCAGGTTCATGATGCCGATCAGCTTGTCGATCGCCCCGGTGGCGCCCGACCCGCAGAAGATCACGCAGGTCTCGTCGTCGCCGTGGACGGCGTCGTGGATGATCCGGCGGGCGTCCTCGCGCAGGCGTGTGGTCTGCAAGCCGGTGCCGGACGACTCCGTGTGCGTGTTGGCGTAGCGCGGCAGCACCTCCTCGCGGATGAAGTCCTCGATGAAGCTCAACGACCGCCCCGAGGCGGTGTAGTCGGCGTAGGTGATGCGGTGTGGACCGTATGGCCCGTCGACCACCTGATCGTCGCCGATGACCGACTCGCGGATGCGACGCAGCAGTGGGGTGTCAATCGGATCGGTCACACAGATCACCTGACCATGCCATCGGGACTGTCAGTCGTCCTGATGCTCGATGGCGTCCAGGAACGCCTCCACG
>JANONE010000229.1:0-1784 GCA_031420675.1 Ilumatobacteraceae bacterium
GCGTGCAGGATTTTTGTGCCGGCAAGGTGGCCGAGGTGCGCACTGCAGTGCTGTACGAGAAGAGCCACTCCTTGGTCAAGTGCGACTACGTGTGGAAGCGCACCAACCAATGGATCAACTTCCCATGGAGCGACAAGGATCCGGTGGCCAAACGCGACTGGACCGTGAAGGACGCCTGAGAGGTAACAGATCCTGAGATCACGCCTTGCGCAACACCCGCAGCGCAGCGTTGCGGCCGCTGGCGCCCCACACACCGGCCCCGGGGAACGTTGCGGCACCCGTGAGGAACAGGCCCTTCACCGGGGTCTCGTAGCGGGTCAGTTCGGGGTTCTTGTTGCGCAGGGCCGCGAGCGGGCCGCCGGCGAAACTGGTCGCGTGGCCGCGCGGGAGGTGAAACTCGCGCTCGTACCGATCGGGAGTCATGGCTCGCCACTCGATGATCGACTCCTTGAACCCGGGCTCGGCGAGGCCTCCGAACAGGTCCAACCAGCGAGCCGGCTCGCCGCTGCCCGCCCATCCGCCGCGCAAGGCGTACGGCGTGTAAAGCGTCTCCAAGCTGAGAATGTGACGGCCCGACGGAGCGAGGGTGGGGTCGGCCACCGAGGGTACGTTGGCGAGCAGACCGGGGTTTGCCAGGACTCGGCCACGCGCCATCAACTCGTAGCCGCGGTGCATGTCGGCGATGGTCGGCGCGATCGCGTAGGTGGTGGTGAGGTCGCCATCGAGGCCCGCCATCCCGGCGGCCCGCACATGCGGCACGGCGTTCATCACGGCGTCGACTTTCGACTCGTAGCCGTCGTCGGGGGGGATCGCTCGCCACCGTTGCACCATGCCACGCGCGCGCGCGGGCGGGTTGCGCAGCCAGGTGACGAACGTGTCGTGTGGGTTGCACGCCGACACCACGATGCGGGCCCTGATCTCGGCGCCATCGGCAAGCGTGACACCGCGCACGCCCTCGCCCTCACACATGATGGCTTCCACGCGGGTGCTCGCACGCACGGTGCCGCCTGCCTTCTCGAACGCTGCTCGCAACGTGCGCGGCACCTCGCCGCTGCCACCCACAGGCCGGCCGACAGTGCCGACGTGGCGCACGGCGTAGGAGAGCGCGCCCAGGCCGCTGCCCTTGAACTCGGGCGAGATGCCCCACACCATCGGGCCGCCCAACATTCCCGGGCCCTGCAGCGCGTCGGTGGTGAAGAACTCGCGCATCACGTCGGCAGCGCTGCGCCGGCTCCAGCGCAGCAACGTGCTGACGCCACGGCCCCGCTTGGCCAGGACCTTGCGGGTGAGGCCATTCAACGAAGGTGGGTCGTTGGCCGCGTCGAACACCAACCGGACAGCGGGCATCGCTGCCTTCGCGTAGCGGCGGTAGCCGTCGATCTCGTGCGGGTAGTTGCGGCCGATGGAGTCGATGGTTTGCTCCAGCGAGTGGAAGCTGGCCCACGCGGCCCCGCCGCTCCACGACATGTTCACCTGTGCCGGTTCCACGTCCAGGTATCGCAGGCCATAGTCGGCCAGCCGCAGTTCCTCGATCACGGGCGAGGTGCGGAACGTGATGTGGTCGCAGTTGCAGATGTTCACCATCGCGCCGGCGAACTCCTCGCTGGCAGCGGTGCCGCCGACGTGGTCGGATCCATCACCGCCAGTGTGCCGGGCCGGGCGCGTAGTGGCAGGTAACGTGCAGACGTGACTCGCGCTCGGTATTTTCCCGATCTCACCGGCCCGCAAGTAGCGGAGCGGCTCACCGAGCGCAGCATCCTCGTGCAACCGCTGGGCGCCATCGA
>JANONE010000230.1:0-4301 GCA_031420675.1 Ilumatobacteraceae bacterium
CCGTTCGCGGCCTGTGTCGGAGGTTGTCAGTGTGGTGCTGGCTGCTAGTCTTGGCGTGCCATTGAGGGCGATTAGCTCAGTCGGCTAGAGCGCCACGTTCACACCGTGGAGGTCATGGGTTCGAGCCCCGTATCGCCCACCATAAAAGCCATAAAATGGCTGATCACTAGCGACATCATCGTGATTGGAGTGCGGCTCGAATCTGTGGGGTGAGTGAAGCGAGGCTGGCGGGGATGGTGAGGGTGAGCCATGCTGGGCGAGCGTCGTCGGTTTGCCACCCGATCTGAATCTCGCCTGTGGCGGAATCGGTGACCTGCCAGGCGTCGTGCCCGTCAATGCGGACTTCTTCTGGTTTGCCACGGGCGAGGAGGTTGGCGCGGCCGGCGGCGACGGTGCCTTGAAGTGACAGAAGGGTGATCTTGTCGACCACAGACCCGAGCCGATAGTTCCATACGTAGCCGTGTGATTCGACCTCGCCACCTCGGTCCGTGGCGATGCTGCGCATCGACGAATCAGCTAGTCGGTACTGGTGTTGCTCTGGAACCGAGATGGCAAGCGCCCACTCGCGCACGGTTCGGTGAGCGTCGGCGGTGTCCACGGGATCTTGGCCGAACCAGAACGAGTTGAGAAGCCAGAGGTCCCCATTTGCTCGTGACCACCACATGGTCGTCTGACGGATGAGGGTCTCGTCGGTGCTGGTGAACCACGCCCGGCCCTCAGTTGAAGGGAACGAAGCGTCTTCGACCATGTACCCAAGTCCCGACGGTGTCGGGGCGACCAGCGCGACGCCTGGACGCACGACAAGAGTTAGATATCTCTGGGTGGCTTCATCGAACCACACGGCGGTGTCCGAGCTTGTAGGGTTCAATGACTCAACGGGCAGGGGTGTCGCCCCTTCCAACTCCAGCTCGTAGTTACCAGCAGGTGCGTCTACTGCAACGCTGTCGGCCGTCGCTACCGGCTCCGTCGCTACCGGCTCCGTCGCCGACTGCTCGCGAGATCTGTCGTAGCTGATCAGGACACCAACACCGATCGAAATCACAGCGACTGCGGTAGCGCCTACATGTCGCGAGCGACGACGCATGAGACGTTCGAGGTCCGGGACAGCTACCGGGGTGCTTGCCAGTCTCGATCCAGCGGATTGGATACTTTCGTCGATGCTCATGTCTCCACCTCCGATTTCAGGGTCCGCCGGAGCGTCTCTCGTGCTCGACGGATATGGGTTCTTGCTGTGTCTGCAGAGCAGTCGAGCGCCTCGCCGATTTCGGCGTGCGTCAGTCCTTCGACAGCCCACAACACCATCGCCGCCGATTGCCTTCGTGGGAGTCGTCGTATCTCGTCCCAGATCGTCTCATCGGCGGGTGTCGGCGTTTCGGATGTCGAGGCCGTTCGTACTCGGCCGAGTGCTGCGACCTCTGCGACAAGACGCCTACGGGCCGAGATGGCACGGTTCAGGGCAACGCGGCGGAGCCAGAGATCTGGCCTGTCCATTATGCAAACGCGTTCCCAGTTGCGATGCGCGGACAGCATCGACTCCTGAGCCAACTCCTCGGCGACTGGCCAACGCCCAGTCAGGCCGTACATCAAGCGGACGATCCGCCCGTACTCCGACCGGTAGAAGCCGTCGAAGCCACCACTCGGCTCGGAGAGCATCACCGTGACCTCAACAGGCTCATCAGCCGAGCCATGCTGAGATCCGCGCCGGTACATACGCCCCCTCAACACGCACAACCCGTCCGAAACCGGTACATCAACTTGCAGAGTAAAGCGGAGCGCCGCGCATGTCGGCTCGACTCCGGGTCTGAGGTGTGAACAGCTCCAGCAGTGCTAGCGGCCAGTCGAGCCGAACGCGGTTACGAGAATTCGGAACGCGGTGTAGCCCAGTTCGGGATCGTCAAGGAGTCGCCACGCCTCGTTCGTTGGATCGTTGAGGACGGTCACGGCGCGAAGTCGTTGGAGATCCTTGGCGGTCATGTCGGCATGCATGGCTCGTGGGTCGGGGATGATCGAGCAGAGGAAGGCGACGTCGCGAACGTGTCGCTGAGGGTGCGGATCGTTGTGAACAGCGGCGGCCTTGATCACGATTGCCCCGAGCAGGTTTGGCCTCGGCACATGAACAACCCGATCTTCGTGGCGCACGGGGACCCGCTCGGCTCGCTGCAATGCCTGAGTGCCGCCTCGTACCTGGATGGTCGTTGCCGTGCCAGTGGTACGCAAGTCGGAGCGGCCACCGAGTCCGTCCGGGCCGAGGACGTCGACGTGTATGGACCCGCGCTCGAAGCGATGGGCAACTTCGTCGGGGCTCACTCCAGCCGATTTGAACCCGAGGGTGGCAAGCGTTGCCAGGAACGCCGGCAAGGCCGGTGGCCGCACTCGAGCATCGATCACGGCGTCGAGATCCTGGCTCACCCGCCCAGGTTCACGGCCAGCCTGGAGCGCGTGAAGCATCACCATCTGCCCGCCGATGATCACCCAATCTTCGTGGTGGGCATCAACGAGATCGCACAGAGTCGTCCACAAGTCATCGTGGTGAGGACCGAGCTGAGGAAGCATCAGCGGCTCGATGTGAAAAATCGGGATCACCTGGCTCGCATCCTTCGGGCGAGGTCGGTGGCGGCGCGCACCGAGCGGTCGTCGTGAGCGTCGAGTAGGTCGACGACCACGACTGGCCACGGCGCCTCCCCGTTGTCGAACAACCACAACTCGCTCGGCGGTACTCTGAGCACCACGTTCGGTTGTTGCGATGGAATCAGTGAATACTCGTTGATCAGGTCGGACCCATCGGCTTGGCGCACGTACAACTCTGCGTCACCCACCGCGATGAGGTCGACCGACAGCTGCCTGACGCTGGCTCCACCGCGGACGACACGTGGGTCGTCGAGCAGGGGTTGCAGCATCGATGGGTGGGCACGCATCTTGTATGCGACAGCGCGGTGCCGACACGCCCACGACCATTCGTCGAGCGGCCACGAACGAGCCCGCTGGCGAGCGCGTGATCGTTCTCTGGGGGCGAGCCACGGCATCGGCCGGTCGTCGGCAGCCCACAGCAGCCCCCACGCGGAGCGGGGAGAGAGTGGCCGACCAGGCCGAGCGGAAGCGTTGAGGCGTTCACTGATGGCGGACTCCTCGACCAGCCACCGCCCGCCGATCTTGCGGCCATCGAGCAGACCTTGGGACACCAATCGTCGGACGCGCCCAGGATTTAGCTGGAGTCGCTCTGCTGCTTCTTGGACGGATACTGACATTGGACACTCCTGGCGCGATGGCGCGCTATAAGTGTATCGAGACATAATCGGCGCGTCAACGCGCTAATTCTGACCTACGTCGGAACCGTGACTGGCCGCGATCGACAGCGATTGACCACGACCTTCCGTTGATCCGCGCCTCGCTCACCCCTCCACGGGCTGTTTCGGCGGTCAACTCACACCCTCTAATGGGAGTCGACCGGCTGGAGTGAGAGGCTGGTTCCGAGCCGCTGGCCGGTGAGCACTTTCGTCCTCTGGAACTTGATTCCTAGGGTCAGACCGTGCCCCGGCCAGACGGTGGGAGTACCTGTAGCGCTCATGGGATGTCGTGCTTCGAGCACTGGTCCATTAGGTCGCCGCCGGGTGTTCTCCGGCTCCTGACCGAAAGGAGAACATGATGAGGATCTTCGTGGGCGATGACTGGGCTGAGGACCATCACGACGTCCATTTGATGAACGATGACGGGGCCCGACTCGCGGCCCGGCGACTACCCGAGGGGCTCGAAGGGATTCGTGTGTTCCACGAGCTCGTCGGCGCACACACCGACGATCCCGACGAGGTGATCATCGGGATCGAGACCGACCGTGGTCTGTGGGTCACAGCGCTGGTCGCTGCCGGCTATCAGGTCTACGCGATCAACCCGTTGGCCGCGTCGAGATATCGGGACCGTCACAATGTTGGTGGCGCGAAGTCCGACAAGGGCGACGCGAAGATGCTCGCCGATCTGGTCCGCACCGACCGTCACAACCATCGCCGCGTCGCTGGTGACACCGAGAAGGCCGAAGCGGTCCGGATCCTCGTCCGTGGGCACCAGAACCTGATCTGGGCCCGCACCCGGCCCACCGTCACCTTTGCCGAGTTGGCGAGTGGTGCCACGCGCATGGTCATCGAGACCCGGTTCCCGTCGCTGGAGGCGATGGACCAGATGGTCGAGATGGGCATGGAGGAGGGCCTCACTGCCGCCATCGGCCAGATCGACGCCATCCTCGCCAACGCCTGACCGTCCTCAACGGTAACTACTACTACGACACACGCCGTCGGTGCGTGTTCGCCCGA
>JANONE010000231.1:0-2343 GCA_031420675.1 Ilumatobacteraceae bacterium
TGCCGTTGACGCGAACTTCAACCGCTGAATCGCCGACAAGTTGATCGAACACACCTGCTCACCGAACGCGTGGTGCGATCATGCGGCTGAGCACGAACCCCACACCCCGGGCAGCACCCGACCGTCTCGGTCGTTTCGACCTTGACGACCAGTTCGTTGTCGCCCTCGATCACCTCGAGCACGTCCATGCCAGGCAAGCCCAACAACATCTTCACCATTCCGATACCGTCCGACATGCCAGGGGGTTCCTTCCAGCTGCAGTCCTAGAGAAACCGCAACCTTGATCGAACCCCTGGCGCCGAACGCGGATCACCCCATCCCCACGCCTACGCGCAGAGTCGTGTTGGGCGCCCCCGGCAGGAATCGGACCTGCGACCTGCGGTTTAGGAAACCGTTGCTCTATCCACTGAGCTACGGAGGCGGGACTTCCGCGTATGGCTCCGCGTGAAGCTCTGCGTGGAAGAACGTCCCGGATACTACGGGAAGGCACTCACTTCCGAGGTGCGCGGCTAGGGGCGGCGGACGAAGAGCAAAGAGTTCTTTGCTCTTTGTTTGCTTTAGGATGGCGGAGTGAGCACAGCACGGCGAATCGCCGAACTCGAGCGAGAACGTTCGGGACAATGGAGTGCCCTCAACCTCGCAACCGCCCGTATCCACGGCATCGACGCTGAGCTGAGCCGCTTGAAGGCTGGCTCTGCCGCCGAGGGAGATCTCAGCGATGGGGCGCTGACCGAGGCTGTGATGGCTGTGCTGAGCGCTTCCGCCTCGGTGATGACGCCGACGCTGATCATCGCCCGACTCCGAGAACGCGGTCGAGAAGAGCCCCCCAACAAGGTCAACGCGACCCTGTCCTACCTCAAAAAGCTCAACCGGATCCGCAACGAAGGCCGGGCAGCTTGGCGAGCGATGTGAACCGACGGGCGGTCCGATCAGGCGACGACGCTCGCAGACGGTCGATGGTGCTGAAGATTCGGTCGAGGTCGGCCGGAACGAAGATTGACTCTGCTCCTGTATTGATCTGCGAAGACGGGCCCGGCGACAACTACATCCGACGTCTCGACACCGACGGCAAACTGCTCGACGTGGCTCTCAATCGGCTGGCGGGCAATGCGACCAGTGCTCTCCGGTACTCCGAGGAATTCGCGGGCGCAACCTTCAGTCCATCCGGTGACACCTTGTTCGTCAACATCCAAGCTTTTAAAGGCGTGACGTTTGCCATCTGGGGACCGTGGAGTCGAATCAGTCTGTGAGCCAACTCAGCGATCGAAGGTGGGGAACGCGTCGGCCGGTGGCACGGACGGTTCACCGGCACCCAGCACGCTCTGGGCGAAATCGAGTACGGCACCACTCATCACCCCGGATTCCTCGCTGAGCAGGAAGCAGAAGATGCGCGCAACCTCGAGCGGCTTCAGCAGCCGACCGTAGGGTTGCGTCGCTTCTGCGGCTGCCAGCCATCCGTCCGGCGCGCCGTGGTACTGACGCTGCATCCGGTCTTCGGCCGGTGTGTCCATCCACCCCAAGCTGACCTGGTTGACGCGGATGTGATCGCGCATCAATGAGTAGGCCAGGTTGCGGGTCATCGTCGCCAGCGCGCCTTTGGAGACCGCGTAGGGAAACAGCGTGGGTTGTCCGCCATAGCCGGTGGTGCTGCCGATGGTGATCATCGAACCCGCCACGCGCTCGCGACGCATGATCTTCGCAGCACCTTGCATCAACAGGAATGGGGCGCGCACGTTGACGTCGAGCAACAGATCCCACAACTCGACGGTGGTGTCCCACACCGTGCCGCGATCGGTGACAGCAGCTGCGTTGACGACGCCGTGCACGACGCCGAAGGTGGCGTCGACCTGGGCGATCACTGCGGCGCATTGGTCGGCGTTGGCCAGTTCGGCGGCGACGAAGATCGCGCGGCAACCGTCGCCGTCGAGTTCGGATGCCACCACCTCACCGAGCTCGCGATTGCGGTCGACGATCACCAGACCGGCGGCTCCTCGGTCACGGACAAGTCGAGCCGTCGCCTCACCCAAGCCTTGAGCGGCGCCGGTGATCACGACAACCTTGCCGTCCAACGAAGCCGAAGCTGACTGCCAATCGGTCACCCGGCGAATCTAGAGCCTGGGGCACTCAGCCCCGTCACCGGCGCATCATGGCTACGGTGCAACCATGTCCAGTGAGCTTCCGGTGTTGTTCTTCGATCGCGATCTACCTGAGGAGTTCCGCGATCTCGTCGAGGGCCGGGCCGTACCCGTCGGGCCCGACCACGTCGACCTCGCCCGAGCCGACGCTGTCGTCGCCGGGATGCATCGGTGGGATGCCCAGGCGATGGCCGCCGGCCCCCGACTG
>JANONE010000232.1:0-10011 GCA_031420675.1 Ilumatobacteraceae bacterium
GGACATCCGTGCCGAACTGAGCATGTACCCGGTGGAGACGGGTGTGTTGGTGACCGGCCCGATGGTGGTGGCCGGCGAAATCGCCCCCGCAATTATCATGGAACGGCTCGATCGCGGCGAGCCGATGCCGCAGTACCTCCAGGACTACTGCGTGTACTACGCCGGCCCGGCGAAGACCCCCGAAGGCATGGCCAGCGGTTCGTTCGGGCCCACCACCGCCGGCCGCATGGACGGCTACGTCGACGAGTTCCAGGCCGCCGGCGGCAGCTTGGTGATGCTCGCCAAGGGCAACCGCAGCAAGGTCGTCACGGACGCGTGCAAGGCTCACGGCGGCTTCTACCTGGGCAGCATCGGTGGCCCGGCCGCCCGCCTGGCGCAGGACTGCATCACCAAGGTGGAGGTGCTGGAGATGCCCGAGTTGGGCATGGAGGCCGTGTGGAAGATCGAGGTCCAGGACTTCCCGGCGTTCATCGTGGTCGATGACAAGGGCAGCGACTTCTTCGATCTCGTCAACCGCCCGTACGGCGGCGGCACACCGCTGCAGGTGCACTGATCACGGCACACCCGTCAGACCAGTTCGTGCAGTACCGAGTTGGTGCGAGCCAGTTCGTCGGGATCGGTGGCGAACACACCGGCGTTGAAGTCGGTGACGCCGATGGTCTTCAACTCGTCGATCTGGTCGCGAACCTCGGCCTCGGTGCCAAGGATCGCCAGGCCACCGGGGCCGTCGACGCCTTCGCGGTTCATCATCGTCTTGTAGCTGGGCAGCGTGTCGTAGACCGCGAAGACCTGCGCCGCACGCGTGCGTGCAGCGTCGACATCGTCGGTGACGCACACTGGCAGCGCGCACACCACGCGCGGCTCGGGCCGTCCGGCATCCGCCGCCGCTTGGCGCAGGGTGGGGATCGTCAGTTCGCGCAGCGTCTTGGGGCCCACGCACCACGTGGCCGTGCCGTCGGCCAACGTGCCCGTGACGCGCAGCATCTGTGGTCCCAGCGCGGCCACGACCACCGACGGGCGGGTGCTGCCGGGCACGGACACGCCGCCCTGCACGCGGAACTCCTCACCCTGGAACTTCACCGGCTTGCCTTCGAGCAGCGGCATGAGCACCGACAGGTATTCCTTCAGGTGACGCACCGGCTTCGCATAGGACAGGCCCCACATGGACTCGACGACGATCTGGTGCGAGAGACCGATGCCGAGGCACAACCCCGCATCACTGGTGCTCTTGATCGCCGCCGAGGTGCTGAGTGCCTGCTGCGCCAACATCATCGGGTGGCGCGGGTAGGTGGGCACGACGGCTGTACCCAGCTCGATGCCCGGCACCTCGCGACCGACGATGGCCAGCACCGTCAAGGCATCGTGCCCGAAGATCTGCGACGACCAGAACGTGTGTGCCCCCAGCGCGACCGCAGCACGGGCTTCCGCCACCACGTCGTCGATCGTGCCGGCGTTGATCGCGTTGCTCATGGTTCCAAAGCGCATGACGCGCACCGTACACGCGGCGAGGAGGTGCCAACGGAGCGAGGCCGGTCACACGTCCGGTGCCGGTCATTCGTCAGGCGAGGCTGACCAGTTCCAGCCAGTCTTCGTTGAAGTAGTCGACCTGGCCGTCAGGCATCAGCAGCACCTTCGTCGGCGACAGCGCCTCCACGAACTCGGTGTCGTGGCTGACGAACACGATGCTGCCCTTCCAGCCCGCGAGCGCCTCGGCGACAGCCTCGCGGCTGGGAGGGTCGAGGTTGTTGGTCGGCTCGTCGAGCAGCAGCAAGTTGTTGCGGCCCACCATCAGCATCGCCAACGCAAGCTTCGTCTTCTCGCCACCCGACAGGGTGCCGCTGTGCTGGAACACCTTCGCGCCACTGAGCCCCATCATGCCCAGGAACGCGCGTAGCTGGGTCTCGGTGTAGATCACACCGGACGGCACATCGGCGCGCAGGTTGTCGAGCAGCGTCTGGTCGGTGCGTAGGTTGTCGTGCTCTTGCGCGTAGTACCCGATGGCGACTTCGTGGCCGAAGCTGAAGTCGCCCAGGTTGGCGGTGGTTTCGCCGGCGATGATGCGCAGCAGGCTGGTCTTGCCGGCTCCGTTGAGGCCGAGCACGAGCAGTCGATCGCCGCGGCCGATGTCGAACGACACGTCCTCGAACACCGGCGGGCCGCCGTACCCCTTGGACAGGTGGCGAGCCGTCAGCACCGTGGCGCCACACGAGGGCGGGTCGGGGAACTTCATCTTGAGCGTGCGATCACCCGCGCCCACGTACACGCGCTGCGCCTCCAGGCGGGCGATCTGCTTCTCCTTGCTGTGTGCCATCGCGGCCTTGGTGGCCTTCGCCCCGAAGCGATCGACCACGGTCTGCAGGCGGGCGATCTCCTTGGTCTGCAGCGTGGCCAGCTTGGCGAGACGCTCCTCGTCGAGGTGCCGCGACGTCTTGTACTGGCTGTACGTACCCTTGTACTCCACCAGGTTGCCGAGGTTCTCCTCACCGGGACGGTCGAGGTGCAACACGCGGGTGATCGCTTCGTCGAGCAGTTCCAGGTCGTGGCTGATCACCAGCAGCGCGCCGCGGTAGTTGCGCATGAAACCCAGCAACCAGGTCTTGGCATCCACGTCGAGGTGGTTGGTGGGTTCGTCGAGCAGCAGCACATCGCTTCCCGCGAACAGGATGCGGGACAGTTCCACCCGGCGGCGCTCGCCACCGCTGAGCACGCCGATCGGCAGCTCCATGCGATCCGGCGAGAGGCCGAGACCGGCCATGATGCTGCGGGCTTCGCTCTCTGCCGCGTAGCCGCCGGACGACGCGAACTCGTCCTGTGCCTTGCTGTAGCGGGCGACGTTGCGATCGCTGGTCTCCTGCTCCATCGCGACGCGTAGCTTCTCGATGCGATCCAACTGCTCGTCGATCTGGCGACCACTGAGCACGTGGGTGACCGCCATGCGAGTGTCGAGCACCCCGGCAATGCGCGGATCCTGCGGCAGGTAGCCGAAGCCGCCCTTGCGCAGGACCTTGCCGCCGGAACTTTCCGCTGCCCCGCCCAACACCTTGAACAGGCTTGTCTTGCCAGCACCGTTGCGCCCCACCAGGCCGACCTTGTCGCGTGCCATGACGGTGAACGAGATGCCGTCGACGATCAGCCGACCGCCCACTTCCACCGAAAGACCCTGCACCTGCAACATGGTCATCCAGCGTGGCGGCGGAACGACGCGGATACAACCAGCAGCACCACAAGCACAGGTCTACGATGGCCGCATGCAAGCCACGGCCAGCGCGCCAGCCACCGCCTCCGGCTGGTGGCGTCGCGCTGCACCGGTGGCCTGTGGGTGCGCCCTCGTGGGGGCCGCCGCGCTCGTCGCCCGCCTTGATCCGGCTGCACCAGGCAGCCGCTTCCCCGCCTGCCAGTTCCGCCTTGCAACCGGCCTGTGGTGCCCCGGTTGCGGCCTCACGCGCGGGTTCCACCAGCTGTTCAACGGCCATCTCGTCTCGGCCCTGCACTCCAACCTCTTCATTCCACTGGTGCTGGTGGCAGTCACCGCTTGGTGGTGGTCGTGGCTGCTCACCAGTTGGGGCCGACCGGGCCTGCGCATGCCGCGATGGGCGGTGCGGCCGATGGCCTTCGGCCTCCCGATCGCAGTCGTCGCCTACGGCGTGCTCCGCAACATTCCGGCGACGCCGTTCAGATCGCTCGCTCCCTGACACACGGGCCCGGGCAGGCACTGTTCGGCCAACCAACGCTCAGGGGTTGGGCGGCAGGGTGGGCGGCGGATCGGTGGGGACCGGCGGATCGGTGCGGGCCGGCGGATCGGTGCGGGGCGGGGAATTGGTGGTCACCGGTGGCGGTGCCGTGGCCGGGGGCTGCGTGCCGGGAGGATTGCCGGGAGTGGTCGATCGCGGCGTGGTGCCCACCGTTGCGGCCATGGTGGTCGTGGTCTTGGTCGGTTTGTTCACCGTGGTCTGGGTGTTCAGGTTGGTGGCGCTCGAATCGTCGCGGAAGTTCGTGGACAAGCACTTGCCGGGCTGGATGGGGGCAGCACCGAGGGCCTGCGCAACTTGCGCGGCCAGCGCCGCACGGCCGGGCTCGGTGAGGTGCAAACCATCTGGCCCGGTCAGCGAAGGATCGGCAGCGGTCACTGCAGCCCAGTCGACGACGACCACGTTGGGGTACTTCCGCGCCATCTCGAAGATGACATCATTGACCTGCAACCGCGACGGCTTGAACTCGGCCACCGTCAGCAGCACCACCGGTTGCGGCGACAACCTGCCCACCATCGCGTCGAAATACCTGCGAAACACCTGTTGGTTGTCGCCATAGTTGTTGCCCAGGAGGATCACGCTGGCATCCCAGCCGGCGTTGAGGCGCTTGTCGAGCACCAGGTCGCCGAAATCGATGAAGCGTCCTGACTCCGCATCCACTTCCGCCTGCCAGCCGAGCGGCACCAACGCGCCACACAACTCGCCGCCGTAGCGCTGGGAGGCGCTGGCCATCACCGAATCTCCGATGAGGATCACCCGATTGCCAGCCACGAGGGCGCCCACCTGGGCGTCGGGAGCTATGGGCACGGTGGTTCGCAACACGGTCGGCGAGGCCAGGACCGGTTCCGTCGAGGTGGGGTCGACGACGGGTGGCAGGTCGCCAACAGGTGCCGTGACCAGTGGATCCATGCCCTGTCCGGACGCGTCAAGGCAGGCGGTGGCGACCCCGAGCAGAACGAGGAGAAGAACGCAGCGCCGCAGGAACATGATGCCCTCTATTGGACCGACTCGGCGGGCGCGTTGCAAGTCGGCCCCCTGCATCGAGAGCGTGACCCATGGCCATTCACCGATGCGTGTGGTCCCTGACTGACGACGTTCGCTCGCCAACTCGCGCAGATCGCGGAGCTATCGTGCGCAACGATGAACGACCCGAGCTACGACCTCGTCATCGTCGGCATGGGTTCGGGCGGGCTCACCGCCGCCGAGTTCGCGACGGGCCTTGGTCTGCGCGTCGCCGCCGTCGAGCGCGCCCGCCTCGGCGGCGACTGCCTGTGGACCGGCTGCGTACCGTCGAAGGCGGTGCTGGCCAGCGCCAAGGTCGCCCACACCATGCGCTCGGCGCATCGCGTCGGCATCGCCGCCGTCGAGCCGTCGATCGATCTGGCAACGGTGTGGCGGCGCGCTCGCGCGGTACAGGCCGAGATCGCCGTCACCGACGACGATCCTCGCCGCTATCGCGAGATGGGTGTCGAGCTGTTCAGCGGCCAGGCCCGCGTGACCGGCCCCAACGAGGTCACGGTGCAACTCGCCGATGGGTCATCAGTAGTGCTCCCCACTCGATTCGTGCTGCTGTGCACCGGCAGCCACCCGCACATCCCCGCGATCGAGGGCCTGAGCACCGACTGGTGCCTGACGAGCGAGAACCTTTTCGAACTTTCCGCTCCACCACGCACACTTGCCGTCGTGGGTGGTGGCCCGATGGGCGTGGAGATGGCCCAGGCCCTGCAACGACTTGGCGTCTCCGTCACGGTCTTCCAGCGGGCCAACACGCTGCTGCCACGCCACGAGCCGGCACTGGTCGCACGCCTCGCGGAGGTGCTTGCCGACGAAGGCGTGGTGGTGCACACCAACGCCGACGTACGCGAGATCGTGCGAACGGGCGATGGCTCGTTCCAGGTGTACGCCATCGTCGGCGACGACGGTCGGAGGGTGCAGATCCAAGTCGGCGGTGTGTTGGTGGCAGCGGGACGCAGAGGAAACACAGAGGGACTCGGTCTCGAGGAAGTGGGCATCACCACCTCCGATCATGTCGTACAGGTCGACGCTCGCGGTCGCACCGCAGTGCGCACGGTGTACGCCGCGGGCGATGTCGCGGGCGGGCCGATGCTCACCAACTCGGCCTCCTACGAGGCCGTTCGCGCCGTTCGCGACATGTTCTTCCCCGGCAAGGGCAGTCGCAACTCGGTCGTGCCGGCGTGTGTGTTCACCGATCCCGAGTTGGCGACCGTCGGCCTCACCGCCGACCAGGCAGAACACGCCTACGGCACGGAAACCGACGTGTGGCGCGTCGACCTCACTCGCAACGATCGCGCTCGAACTGATGCGCACGAGGAAGGCGCCATCGTCGTGATGACCGCCAAGGGGCGCATCGTCGGTGCACACGTACTGGCGCCGGCGGCGGGCGAGATGATCCACGAGCTTGCGCTCGCCATCAACAGCGAGCTCCGGCTCGACGAGCTCGCCGGGTCCGTGCACGTCTACCCCACGCTCTCCAGCAGCATCGGCCAACTCGCCACCGAGTCGGCCTACGAGAAGGCCCAACGCTTCCGCTGGCTGATCAAACGCCGCTGACACGTCGCCGGGAGCACAGCCACCACGATCAGTGACCGAGATCCTCGAACCGGTCGACGTTGCGCAGGGACGGGAAGCTGAACCACCAAACCCCGACGATAGCGATCGTGGCCACGCCCCCACCGATCACTGTCGCCGGTGTTCCGATGGCTTGCGCCACGATGCCACTCTCGAAGGCGCCGAGTTCGTTCGAGCCGCCGATGAACACGTTCTCCACCGCCATCACCCGGCCGCGCTTCTCGTCGGGCGTCACCAGGGGCACCAATGAGCCGCGGATGTAGACGCTGACCATGTCGGCGCCCGCAAGGATCATCAGCGCGCCGAACGCAATCGCGTACGAGCGGGTCAGCCCCAAGGCCACAGTCGAGACACCGAACACGAAGACGGCCAGCATCAGCGCGTGCCCTATCCGACGTTGCAGCGGCTTGAACGCCAGGAACACGGCCATCGCCGCGGCACCGATGCCAGGGGCGGCACGCAAGAACCCGTATGCCACCTTGCCGACGTGCAATCGATCCTCGGCGATCGCTGGCAGCAGCGCCACGGCGCCGCCGAACAGCACAGCGAACAGATCGAGCCCGATGGCAGCGAAAAGGATCGGCGTTCGGCGCACGAACAGCAGGCCTTCGATCGCGCTCCGGAACGTTGGCTTGTCGTCGGCTGCGGGCCGGTCGGGCTGACGTAGGAAGTGCAACCCGCGGATGAGGAAGACGGAGCTGAGGACGAGCACGGTGGAAGCGGCGTAAGCCGCCGCTGGGTGCACGGCGTAGAGCAGGCCCGACAGCGCCGGCCCGAGGATGGTGGCGCCCGTCCAGGTGGCCGAGTACATCGCAATGACCTTCGGAATCCCGCCCTCGGGCGCCACCATCGCCGGCATCGGTCGCGTGGCCGGCGCCAGGAACGCTCGCGAGATGCCGTAGAAAACCGCGATCACGAACAGTGGCCGGACCTCGGTGGGATCGGTGGTTGCGTACCAGACCAGCGCCAGCGAACAGATCACCTCGCCGCCGATGGCGAACAGGGCCACCTTCTTGCGATCGAAGCGATCAGCCACCGTGCCAGTCACCAATACCAACAGCGCCGCCGGCAGAAACTCGCAGAGCCCGATCCAGCCGAGGTCGGCCTCGCGCCCGGTGATGTCGTACGCCTGCAGGCCGAGGGCTGCCGCCTGCAGCGCAACGCCGGTGAACAGCACCCCGTTGGCGATGAGCAGCGCCCGCACCCCGCCGAAGCGAAGCACCTCCTTGGTGGACATTGCGGGTTGGGAGGCGGGTTCGGCAGGGTGCACGGCTCCGCCCAACCTACTGACGACGTGCTACACAACACCCATGACTTCACTCGCCGACGACACGCGCTGGCTCGACGCCACCGATCAGGCCGAGCTGGTTCGTGGCGGACAGGTCACGCCCGTGGAGCTGCTCGATGCCGCCGTCCAACGCATCGAAGCCATCGATCCGGCCTTGAACGCGGTGATCATCCGTTGGTTCGACGAGGCGCGTGCCACCGCTGCCGGGCCGTTGCCCGATGGTCCATTCCGCGGCGTGCCCACACTGCTGAAGGACTTGTGGGCGCACTACGCCGGCCAGCCGCTCACCAACGGCTGCCAGGCGCTGAAGGACACGATGCCACTGTCAGCCACGGACACCACCCTGGTGAGCCGCTTCCGCGCAGCCGGGTTCGTGATCGCCGGCCGCACCAACAGCCCCGAGTTCGGCAGCCTGCCGTGCACAGAACCCACCGCGTGGGGGGCGACTCGCAATCCGTGGAACACCGACCACTCACCCGGCGGCTCAAGCGGTGGCGCGGCCGCTGCGGTCGCCTCCGGGATGGTACCCATCGCCCACGCCAGCGACGGCGGCGTCAGCATCCGGATTCCCGCATCAGCCTGCGGGCTGGTCGGCCTGAAGCCCACACAGGGTCGCATCACGCTCGGGCCCTACCGCGACGAGAGCAACCTCGGGGTCGAGCTGTGTGTAAGCCGTAGCGTGCGCGACACGGCCGCGCTGCTCGACGCGGTGCACGGCCCAGGCATCGGCGACACGGTAATCGCGGCACCCCCCACACGGCCCTACGTGCAAGAGCTGGGTGCCGACCCGGGCCGACTTCGCATCGGCTTGCTGGACCACCATCCCTTCGGTGGGCCGGTGCACGAGGAGTGCGCGATCGCCGCTCGCCGCACGGCGACGCTGCTCGAGTCGCTCGGCCACCACGTAGAGCCAGGCTTCCCCACCGCGATCGCCAACCCCGAGTTCAGCCGTCGCTTCAGCGCCATGTGGAGCACCAATATGGGCGTGTCGTTCCAACGCATCGCAACGCAGCTGGGCCGCGAGCTCCTCCCCGGCGACGTCGAGCCGGTGAACTGGGCGCAGGGCGAGTTCGCCCGCAGCGTCAACGGTGTCGAGTACGCGATGGCCCTCGCGGCGAACGTCGACTTCCGCCGCGCAGTGCAACAGTGGTGGGCCGATGGTTGGGACCTGCTGGTCACCCCGACGTTGGGTGAACCACCAGTACCGATCGGTACCTTCGCCAACAACCCCGACAGCCCGATGGCGCCGATGGTGCGGGCAGCGCAGTACGTGCCGTTCACACCGGCGTTCAACGCCAGCGGTCAGCCCGCCATCAGCCTTCCGATGCACTGGACGCCCGAGGGTCTCCCGGTGGGCGTGCAACTGGTCGCCGCCTACGGGCGCGAGGACCTTCTCCTGCGGGTGGCGGCGCAGCTGGAGGCCGCCCAGCCCTGGGCCGACCGCCGCCCCGCGATCTGAACGACCAGCGCTACTTGTCGGCCTGCTCCAGTTCCGCGCGCTCCTTGCGTAGAATCAACTCGAGCTCCTCCACGGGCAGCGGCACATCGATGCCCCAGCGGCGCATGCCTTCCTCGGTGCGCTCGATCACGGTCTCCAGCACCGCGATGCGCGCGTACCGCTTCTGCTCACCGCCGATGATGTCCCAGGGTGCGAGCTTGTGCTCGGTGCGCAGGAACATCTCCTCAGCGGCAGCGTCGTACAGACGATTCTTCTCGCGGTTGCGCCAATCCTCCTCGGTGAGCTTCCAGCGCTTCAGCGGGTCCGCAGCGCGGCCCTCGAAGCGGCGCAGCTGCTCGTCGTCGGTGACATGCATCCAGCACTTCACCAGGATGACGCTCTCCTCGCACAACGATTCCTCGAAGTCGACGATGGCCTTGTAGCCGCGCTTCCATTCGGTGCGGGTGGCGAAGCCCTCCACGCGCTCCACCAGCACACGGCCGTACCAGCTGCGGTCGAAGACGGCCATCTCCCCGAGGCCCGGTAGCTCGCGGTAGAAGCGCCAGAGGAAGTGGTGGTTCTTCTCCTGCGTGGTGGGCTTCCCATAGGAGACCACGGTGTAGTGGCGCGGATCGAGGTGGCCCACCAGCGCCTTGATCGCACCGCCCTTGCCGGACGCATCGGGGCCTTCCACGACGACCAACAGACCGGGCCCCAACGTGCCGGAACCCGTCAGCCCGCCGAGGTGCAGCCGCAGCTGCGACATGCGCCGCTGGCCATGGGCCAATCGGCGCTCGTACTCGTCGCGATCGAGACGGTTCGACATGTCGAGCTTCTCGAGTATGCCCATTGGTAGTCAGGGGCGCAGTGCCGTTGCCGGTCTGTTTCCCCATTCTCCTTTCAATCCGTGCGTGCGGTTTTCCCGCACACGGCTTACGTTCGGTCTT